>NZ_JAXFOB010000009.1:0-4883 GCF_034180565.1 Ezakiella sp.
AATGGATTTTTTAAAATCCTCATCATAACGCTTTGTAGTCATAAAAGACCTCCTTTTATAATAATAATATATTTTTATTTCTTTGTCTACAATTATGGAGTTTGTTGCTATTTATGTGTCTACTAATTTGAGTATGTTCCAAAATAGTAAAATGGGTCCTAAATAACAACAAAAACTACAAAAAAGCCGCAGAAATATACAACCTAAACTACGCACTAATATACAAATGGACACAAACCTTCTTAAAAGAAGGAGAAGAAGGCTTAAAATACAAAAAAAGAGGACCAAAATTTAAAAACGAAATAGATAAAAGTAAACTCACAGACACAGAAAAACTAAAATATGAACTGGAAAAAGAAAAAGAACTTAGAAAAAGACTTGAACTGGAGCTTGAAATACTTAAAAAAAAAGAAGCTGTGGAAAAAGAACTCTACACTCAAAACTACGTCAAGAAGCTGAATACATTACTGTCGACATCTTCAAAGAAAAAGGATACCCTGTAACAACCATCTGTGAAATACTAAACATCTCAAGAAGCAGCTACTACAAATACAAAAAAAGAGAAAAACCTGAAAAAGAAAAACAAGACGAACTACTAAGCACACTAATAACTGAATACCACAAAACATATGACGGAATCCTAGGATACAGAAGAATGACCATGTTCATAAACAAACTAAACCACAAAAACCACTCGGAACAATACATCTACAGACTAATGAGAATCCTAGGGATAAAAGCAAGAATCAGAAGAAAAAAAGTAAACAGAAAAAGACTAAAACCATTCTACACAAGAGAAAACATCCTAAAAAGAGAATTTAATGCAGAAAAACCAAATGAAAAATGGCTTACAGACATAACAGAATTTAGAATACCTGGAGAGAATAAAAAACTCTACCTAAGTGCAATACTTGACCTGTACGACAACAGCATCATAGAATACGAACTATCCTACAGAAGCAACGTAGACATTGTATTTAAAATGTTTGACAATGCCATAGAAAAATACCCAAATGCAAAACCAATATTCCACAGCGACAGAGGCGCACAATACACATCAAAAGCCTTTAAAAGGAAGGTAGAAGAGCAAGGGATGACCCAAAGCATGTCAAGGGTAGGTAAGTGTATAGATAACGGACCAATGGAAGGTTTCTTCGGTATATTAAAGACAGAGATGTTTTATGGTAAAGAGTTTAATTCTTTGGAAGAATTAAAGGAAAAAATTGTGAATTTTATTGAGTTTTACAATAATGACAGATTACAAAAAAATTTAAACTGCATGGCTCCATTAGAGTACAGAAAACATGCAGTTGATTAATAGGTTTTTAATTAATTATTGTGTCTACTTGACAAGGGGCAGTTCATTACATTGCGACGCCCATATGTGAGTTTTTGAAATATGTGTTATCAACAACAACGGTGTGTATGTGAAATTTATTTTGTAAAAAAACACAATTGTATAAATCCACACTCGCTTTGCACGTCCCCCAAAATGTAACGGGACGGCACTGTGTGTCCTCCCACCCATTTATGTGTTTTTAAAATATGTTTTATCACCAACAACGCTGTGTTTTTAACGCTGTATAACCCCCTATCGCCTTCAAACCTAATTTGAGATGATATTTTGATGAGAAACAGTTGCATGAAGTTTCCGGAGTGAGGCATATTGGTAAATATGTCAGAGCGACTAAAACACGAGATCAGTCGTTTATCGCGAAAAGGCCCGCAAATTTGAAATTATCTTTCTAAGGTAATCGGCGTCTGCTACCGTATACACCTCATCCCTCTTATCCCCATTTTTTCCAAAATAAATCCCGGTGCCGGCGGTTGAAGTGTCAACAACCTCCCTGCCGCTCGAAACATGCACAAACTTTAAACCCAAATCCTTGATGAGCTCAATCGTATTCTCCCGAACTCCTCCCGAAATAATCTCCGGCTTTTCCAAAGTCAAAAGCTCCCGAATAATATCTTGCCCGTCGACGAGTGAATTGCCGCCCTTCGTAAGAATCCTCCTCACTCCGATTTCGGAAAGTTCCCTTGCAGCGGTCATCTTGTCCTTCACAACCTCAAACGCCCTGTGAAACACAACATCCATATCGCCCGCCTTCTCGCAAAACCTCTTTGAAAACTCAAAATCTACAGTCCCGTCTGCATTAAGCGCACCGAAAACAACACCTTGCGCCCCGGCTCTTCGAAACGCCTCAACATCTCGAAGCATAACCTCCTTGTCAAAATCCGAATAACAAAAACCCGCAGCGCGCGGCCTAACCATCGCCATAGTCGTAATTCCCCTCTCGAGAACCGCTTCCAAAAGCCCGATCGACGGAGTAATCCCCCCAACCTCAGTCAAAGAAACAAGCTCCACCTGATCTGCCCCCGCGTTTATCGCCGTAACCGCAGATTCCAATGAATCTACACAAACCTCAATAATCATAAAACACCTCTCTATTTATTAAGCCAAAATTGTATTTATATAAATTATATCATTCATAGTTTTATAAAACAACGTGAATAATAAAAAAGAGCGAAAAACTCTTCTCGCTCAAAGTGTTTCTCCCAAATATCGTATTATTTTCGGTTGAATTCTATTTATTAATTTCTTTTTCCAATTCTTTGAGTGCATTTATAATCTCATCAAAGCTTGGATAGGCTCCATAAATCATTTCTGACATAGCTTTATAATCTTTTTCTATTTCAGAAAATCTAAACTTATCTGGAACTAACCTCAAATTTCCATCTAATACATTTTCGTACTTTGCCCACTTTCTAGGATAAAATTTCATCTTAAATTCAGTCACTTTCTTTAATAAGTCCTTATTCTCCAAGGCTTTGTTTTTAAAATCTGAATTTGCTATTTTATATAAATCATAAAAGTGTCTTGCATATCTATGCGGCATATGAGAAGACTCCGGTCTATTTGCTTCGTGGTGTAAAATTGTTGCTTTTTCCCAAAAGGTTCTCTCTGCC
Source organism: Ezakiella sp. (assembly GCF_034180565.1). Taxonomy (NCBI): domain Bacteria; kingdom Bacillati; phylum Bacillota; class Tissierellia; genus Ezakiella; species Ezakiella sp. The sequence goes on from NZ_JAXFOB010000009.1 coordinate 2,968, forward strand.
GATACAGTTCTTATTTTTGTTTTTTCTTTAAATACATTCGGATAGACTTCTCCAATTATCGGCAAAATATCAACATCAATCGCAGGTGTCCACGCTGCGAGACTTCCTATTTCTAGTCTAATATTTTGTGATAAATAATTCGATTCAAAGATTTTCGGATATTTACAAAGAATTGTTTGCGGATCTATTATATCTATTGAAAATTCAAAATTAAAATCCTTTAAATCTTGTTCTAAGACTGTTAAAAATTTATCTCTTAAAAATACTTCTGTCTTTTCATTAACTTCTTTGTTGAATTTATCTTGCTTAGTATTTGACCTTTCAATCCATGGTTCTTTTTCTTCATATCCTAATACTCGCCAATCTAAGATTAGATCTATATCTTCTGAAAATCTTTCTATAAGCCCAAAGCATTTTGAAAGTGATGTTCCTCCTTTAAAGGTAAAATATTCCCTCCATTCGTTTTCATTAAATAGATAATCTAAGATAAAAGTAACCCAATAGTCCTTTTCAATAACTGCCTCAGATATATTTCTCTTTCTGGCTGTATTTACCATTAAAACTCTTAAGTCTTCTTTATTTTCTATATAAAACTTATTCATTTTTGCCCTCACAAATTTCCCTTATTACTTCATATATCCATGCAGGAACTGATTTTGATTCGTTCATTAAATCTGTTCTTTCTTCTTGAGTTAAATTTTCTCTTATCTTTTGTATAACTTCATTAGTTATACTTTCTTTGCCCAAAGATTTAATTGCTTGAATAACTGTTGCAGTCTTTAAGGACATATTAGCAATCTCTCCTGGGTTTACTTTTTTAAATTCTAAAATGGTATCTCCAATTTTATATTCCTTATATCTTCCACTAGATATATATTTATAGTGAGTTGGAACTTGTGTTGAAAGTCCTAATAAGTTTAAGGCTGTGCTATTATATGGTGCAATATTCCAATTGTATTTTCTTGCTATGGCAAGTGCTAACTCGTGAATTGATACTGCTTCGTACTCTCCAATTAATTCACTATATCTTGGATTGTAATAAAAACCATCAATGACACGCTTAATTTTATCTTCATCTGCTAATCTTTTCAATATTTGTCTAACCGTAGCATTAGATGCAATATCTAAAAAGTCATTTGCAAAAAATACTTTATGTGAGTCAAAATCATTTATTTTATCTGATATTTTTTCTGTATATGAACTCATTACAATTCTCCTTTGTCACGGATATTGTATCATATTCGTGACAAAGATTCAATTGTACTTAATTTTCATATCTTTATAATAGTTCATCATCTTCATCTAAAGATTCTTCGTGAGTTTCATCATCGTCATCATCTTCTGACTCACTAATATAATCCTCATCATCTTCTTCAAAGTCTTCCAACATTTTATCTTCTTTTGCTTTAACTACCTTAAAATAGTATCCTGTTCCTACTACTCCTCCAATTACAAGTGCAACAATTAGAAATGAACCTATTCCACTTTTCTTTTCTTCTTTTACTGGAACAGCCGTAGGCTCTTCTTTTTTCACTTCTTCTTTCTTAGGTTCTTCAACCTTTACAGCGTTTTTATCTTTTGATTCAATCATATTAAGTAGGTCTTGCTCTCCTACTTCTGTCAATAATCTTACATTATCTTGGTTTGATGAATGATCCACTATTAGGTGCATAGTTTTTCCACTTTTAGTTTGAAATGTTAAAAATTGTCTTACATCTACTGGATTTTCTTTATCTTTTTCTGTATCTCCACTTGGTGTAATATCTTTTCCATTCCTATCTACATTTTCAATTACTGAACCTCTTGCCTTATTTTCCTGTGTTGCAAGATTATTTACTGCCTTTGTATTACCACCTTTTACAAGTGGTGTTTTCTTTGGAGGATTATTTAAAGGTTTGTTTGATTCACTTGTATTT
>NZ_JAXFOB010000019.1:0-20290 GCF_034180565.1 Ezakiella sp.
CCAGAACGTAACGGCGCATGCACAATCGACGTCAACGACTCATTTCTCCTGTTCGTCGAAATGTCGTCGGACGTCTTTGTATAAGTCCTACCATCGTGTTTTTGATTTTGTCAAATCAAAAAGCACGGGTTAGGGCTATAATATCCTGCCGCCCATTTTTGTGCACGTAAAATATGTATTATCACCAACAACGGTGCGTTTATAAAATATCGAATCAAAAAATACCGCACTTTCGTTGTTATGACAACATACAGCCACCGGTGTGTCCGTATATATACATAAAATATTACATTTACATATATATAATTATTCCATTTATACAATTGTAAATGTTCATGTACGCATCCGTAGCGCGACGGTTCTGTGAATCCTCGCGCCATATATGACGTGTCCACAACTTACAACCCCACCAACAACGCTGTGCGTATAAAATATATAACCCAAACCTCAAAATAAATAAATTTACACTCTCGCCGTGATTTGCGAGGGCTTTTCGATGAGAAACGCTTAGATGAAATATTTTAGGAGTGAGGCGTACTGGTAAGTACGTCGCAACGACTAAAATATGAATCAAGTGTTTATCGCGAAAAGAACCGCAAATAAAAAAACGTACAAAATCTTGTACGTTTTTACTATCCTCCCTATTCAATATCCGCGCCTCTAAACCCTCTTCCGCGAATTTCTTCCACGTCGCTGATTCCGATAAATGCGTCGCTGTCGAGTTTATTTATTATTTCTTTAAGCATTGAAATTTCGCTTCTTTCAACATAGAGGTAAAGAACTTGTCCCTCTTTTTTACTCCAACCCCCAACTGATTTAAGTGCTGTGACACCACGGCTCATTCGGAGGTTTATCGCTTGACGAATCTCTTCGCTTTTTCCCGATATAATTGTGACGCTCTTTAAATTCCCTTTTGACATTTGAATTTTGTCGAGCACATTGTACGAGATAAACATTGCGATTATCGTGTATGCGCCTTTGTCGACTCCGAAGAGATAACTTGCAATTGAGATGACGACGGCGTTTAAAAGAAGAAGCGCCGAGCCGATTTGCATGTTGTATTTCTTTTTCATTACCGCCGCAACTATGTCGAAACCGCCTTGACAGCATCCGTTTTTAAAGAGTATTCCCATTGCGGTTCCGTTTATGACACCGCCGGCGATTGCCGAGAGCATCGGGTCTTTAAATGAAATAAAGTTCCCGACTTCTTTAAAGATGATCATCGTTATGGATTGTACGATTGTCGATATGAATGCGTAGGTTAAAAACTTTTTCGAAAGTGTGCGAAGACCAAAGAGAAAGAGCGGCAAGTTTAAGAAAAACACCGAGATACCGGCTGCGATTCCCGTGATGTATTGGAGCATGACGGAGATACCGCCGATTCCTCCGGAGAGGAATTTATGCGTGGTGTAAAACGCATTCACGCCGAACGAGAAAATCAGGTTCCCGATAATAATTGCCGTGAGTTTTCTTCGCATTTCATATTTCGAGCCGAAATATTTTATAAGCTTTTCGTTTGATTTGTATGTTTTTATATTATCTTTTTGCACTTTGCTTCCTCTACAAAATTTCTCCGACAAAAATCACGTGTGAATCTTCGTCTTCTCTAAATTTTTTCACAATTTCTTCGTCGAGAAAGTCGGCTTTTGCTGAATCGAAAACTGCAATTTTTCTCATATAGACGTTTTCGAGAGCGCCTTCTATCATATCTTTTCCATTTTCCGTGACTATTTTAAGTCCGGTCTTTTTTATTTTGTCCTCATCTCTTCCCGTGACTGCTCCGAAATAGTTCAAAAGTTTTTCGTCGTCAAATTTTGCGGTGAAAAAATATTCGGACTCATTTAAGAACTCGTATGTGTAGCGCGATTTTCTTACAAAAACCATCTTCACATTTCTGTTCCAAAGAATTCCGTCCATGACCCATCCGCAGGTCATTCCGTTAATTTCTCCGGTTCTTTTCTTTGCGAAAAGAATAAAATCATTATTTTTCATATTATAACTCCTCCAAACCATATTGTAGTATATAAATTATAGCATAGTTTATTTGATTTGTCACTTGAAGAAGCCCATGCATTGTGATAAAATATATGTATGAATATATTTAAGAACGACTGGCATGAAACACTTTTGCCTATTATAGAAACAGAATATTTTACGGAACTTTTGAAGAAGCTCGAGACGGAATACAGAACACACAGATGCTATCCGCCGTCGGACGAGGTTTTTCGTGCATTTTATTTGACTCCGTTCAAAGATGTCAAGCTTGTGTTTTTGGGACAGGACCCATATCATACGCCGGGCATGGCAAACGGACTCAGTTTTTCTGTAAACGAGGGTATGAGAGTGCCGCCGAGTCTTATGAATATTTTTAAGGAGATGGACGACGAGTTCGGCCATCATCCGGAAACGACAGATTTCTCAAAAGTCGCACGAAGCGGCGTGCTTTTTTTGAATACGGCTCTTTCCGTGCGAGAAGGGGTGCCGATGAGTCACGATTTTTTGAATTGGAATCGATTTACGGATTTTGTAATTGAAAAGCTTGGCGAAAGAGACGACGTTGTGTTTTTGCTTTTGGGAAGAAAGGCGATGGACAAAGCCCCTCTCATAAAGCACAAGGAAAACATCGTAAGCGCGGCGCATCCGTCGCCGTTTTCGGCATACAAGGGATTTTTCGGAAGCAATGTTTTTATAAATGTGAACGACAGACTTCAAAAAATCGGCAGAACGCCTGTCGATTGGTCCTAAGCATTTGGAGGTGAAGAATTTTGGAATTTGAAATAAAGATAAACGGCAATCCTCTTACGGAGCTTACGCCGATTCAAAGGGCGAAGACCGCCATTATTTATTATCACGGCTTCAGCTCTTCAAAGGAAAAGAGTCTTTTTAGAGCAAGGATTCTCTCTTCGCTCGGTTATTATGTGCTTTTGCCGGATGCTTCGGGACACGGCTTAAGAGCCGATGAATGCAATCCGGATTATGAAAAGCCGGACAAAACTTTTTGGGATATACTCGTAAAAACGATTACCGAAAGTCCGGATTTAATAAATTATCTTTGCGAGAAAAAGGGTTTTTCGCCGAATAACATTGTTTTTTGCGGACACTCAATGGGTGCGATGGCTGCAGCCGGCGCATTTGTGAAGATTCCTTTCGGAAAGCTCGTAATGTTTAACGGAACGCTCGACTATGAAGCCTTGAGCGAATATTTCAACAAAATCTTTTTTAACGACGACGAAAGTCTAAAGAAAATTAAAGAAACAATAAGATACTACAGTCCGAGCGAACATCTCTCGAAACTCGAGAACAGAGACATACTGATGATTGACGGCGACAAGGATATAATCGTGCCGGCGAGATTCAATGAAAAGGTCTACAATTCTCTCGTGCCTTTCTACAGAGACAAGTCTCGACTGAACCATACAATTTTGCCGCGCACAACGCATGAGATGACTGTTAAGTCGATGGAGCTCATGGATGCGTGGTTAAAAGATAGGGAGGGAAACGAATAAATGAGCAACAAGTTTGCGAGAAAGCTTGCAAAATATTTGGCTGTGATTCTCGCGGTCGCAATGATTGCCGGAGTTTTCTTTATGTTTATGCCGTCGCTTCTGGCGGAGGGCGAAACCGAAGAAACGACGAAAATGAATGAGCGGGATGAAGAGGAAATTGAAATCAAAGAGATTGCAAATAAATACATCTACCAAATTGAGGAACTCATCAGAAAATATAAGGACAGACCCGGTTATTACAAGGCTGTGAAGACTCTCAGAGACTATATTATGAATATAGATTTAAACAATCTGAAAATTGAAGAACTCAAAAGTCTTATCGACAATTTCGGCATCGACAAGTCCGAAATGACAAGAAATCCGGTTTTTATCGGAGACAGCTCCGAAATGTTTCGACCTGCGGACAATCTTAACCGCGCCGAGTTTGCGACAATTGTTTTAAGACTTATGAAAGTTGATTTCGAGAGTAGCGAAGTTTGGTACGACGCGGTGATGAAAAAAGCAAAGGAAGTCGGTTTTATGAAGGGCGACGAGTTCGGAAATATGAGACCGAAAGACAACATCACTCTCGGAGAAGCGATTGCGGTTCTTGTACGATTTAAAAATTTCACAGAAGCTCCGGGGAACATTGTCGGAGTTCCGGAAAAGCACTGGAGTCGCGGATATATGCAAAGGGCATACATCGACGGTTGGCTGAAGCGAATCGAAAATGTGAAAGATCCCGACAGAGCAATCAGACGTGACGAGGTTGCGGCGCTCATGACAAAGGTCAGAGAGCTCAAAATCGACAAGGACGACATAGACAAAAATATTGCAATTTACAAGACATACAAAGATGTGGGGAAGAAAAATCCTTACTACTATGATATTATTGAGAATTCAAATTAATGGGTAAATTTATTGTAATAGAAGGACCGGACGGCACGGGCAAGTCAACCGTCATCAACGGTCTAAAGGAAACTTTGCCGAAGGAGCTGAAGGTAAAATATTTCAGAGAACCCGGCGGAAGCTATTTTGGAGAAAAAATAAGAAAAATTTTGCTTGACAACGGCACGATCATCGAGCCGGAAACGGAAGCACTGCTTTTTGCGGCTATGAGATGCGAAAACTACTCGATGTTAAAAAAGGATTTGCCGAAATATGACCTTATCATTGCGGACAGATTTCTTCCGTCAAGCATTGCATACCAAGGCGGCGGACTTGCACTCGGTATGGAGAGAGTTGAAGATTTAAACGACTTTTGTCTTCACGGGTACAGACCCGATTTGACGATTTATCTTATGCTCGATTTCAGAGAGGGGCTAAAGCGAATCGAAAGCGAAAGGGGCTTTGACAGGCTCGAGATGAGAAATGAGAGTTTCCATCGCGCCGTTTTCAGAGGCTATGAAAAACTTTCGAAAGCGAACAACTCCAAAGTTGTGAGAGCAGATATGACAAAAGAAAAAGTGCTCGAAGAAGTGAGACAATATATTTTGGACCTAATAAAGGAGGAAGAAGAATGAAATTATTAGTTGCCATCGTTCAAGACGCCGACGTAAATCCGTTGGTAGATGAACTTACAGAAAAGAAATTCAGATTGACACGTCTTTCAACCACAGGCGGTTTTCTTAAAGCCGGAAATACAACTCTTTTAATCGGAGTTGAAGACAACGAAAAAGACGAAGTTCTTTCAATCATCGAAAAAAATTGCAAACAAAGAGAAATCACAACATCACTTTTGACAGTGACAATGCCGGGAGATGCATTCATCCCATATCCTTTGGAAGTAAAAGTGGGCGGCGCTACTGTTTTTGTAGTTGATGTCGAACAATTTGTAAGAATTTAATGGTGATTGTCGGTCATAAAAGAGAAAGGGAGGAGCTGTCGGGGCTTCTGTCTCGGGACGGTCTCTCCCTCTCGTTCAGCGGAAAAGAGGGCACAGGAAAAAAACTTGTTGCTCTTTCTTTTTTGAGAACTCTTTTGAATGTTTCGGAAACGGAAGACATCCGAAAACATCCGGACCTCTTTCTCATTGAAAAAGAGGACGAGATGATAAAAGCGGACGACATTCGCGCCCTTATAAATTTCTCGAGCATAAAGAGTTATTTGGGCGGAAAAAAAGCGGTCTTAATCGACAACGCTGAAAATATGAACAAAAACGCACAAAATGCGCTCTTAAAAATTCTCGAGGAACCGCCGAAGGGCGAGTTTATAATTTTAATTACAAAGGATTTTGAGGAGCTTCTCCCGACCATAAGAGGTCGTGTCACAAATATTCGATTTCGGGATTTGAACGACGGAGAAATGCGCGAGATTTTTCCGAATATTACAGAGGAGATGCTTGCGGTTGCGGACGGGAGCGCGAAAAAAGCGGACGCATTTATCCACGCCGACACAAAGGTGATGAATGCATTTGCGAAGAACGCCATCTTGGGAGGCGGCGACGCATTTCTCGAGGGAAAAGAGCTCACCTATGTGAATTTGATTATTTATACGGAATATACACAAAAAACAATTGCCGACATGATTTTTGAGAAAAACGGTGGAGAGCCGAGACTCAGACTTTCAAAATATTTGAATGAGCATTACGATTTTAGGGCGGACTATTTGATTGAGAAATCGAGAAAACTCGACAAAACCGCAAAACTTTATGCCGGAAATTACAACAAAAAACTGCTTCTGACGAATCTGTTATTTTAGAAGCAAATATAAATTGAAGGAGGTGAATTTGAATGAAAGTAGTTGGAATAAGATTCAGACAAGCCGGAAAGATTTACACTTTTGACAGCTGTGACTATGATATAAAGCCGGGGGACGCCGTCATCGTCGAGACGATTCGCGGAAAAGAAATGGGCTTTTGCGCGAAGATGACGACGGAAGTGCCGGACGGGGAGGAGACTTTCAACTTAAAACCCGTCATTCGCGTTGCGACCGAAGAGGACAAGGAAAGATACAGAGAAAATATTATAAAGGCGACCGAAGCGTTCAAAGAGTGCAAAGAGCTTATAAAAAAGCACGATTTGCCGATGAAGCTCACGGACTGCAACTATACATTTGACAACCACAAGCTGCTCTTCTACTTTACCGCCGACGACAGAGTCGACTTCAGAGAACTTGTAAAGGATCTCGCCTATCTCTATAAAACGAGAATCGAGCTTCGCCAAATCGGAGTTCGAGACGAGGCGAAAATCTTGGGCGGCATAGGGCAATGCGGACGTGAACTCTGCTGCAAAAGCTGGATGTCAAACTTTAACAATGTTACGATAAAAATGGCGAAAGACCAAAATATTGCGCTCACTCCGTCGAGAATCAGCGGAATGTGCGGAAGACTGCTCTGTTGCTTGAACTATGAGCAGGAGTTTTATCAGGAAAAAATTTCCGAAATGCCGAAGATTCGCTCGAGAGTTATGACGCCGAAAGGAGCGGGAACGGTCATTTATGTGAACGTCTTGACGGAAGAGATTACAGTTTCTCTTGAAAGCGACGACGGAAGCTATTCGCAACAGGTTTTCAAACTTTCGGATGAAATCTATGAGGAAAAAGCGTCCGACAGAAAGAGCGGCTGCAACTGTCCAAATAAAAAGGTAAACGAAATCGACATCGACGAAGAAATGAAAAATGAAGAGGAAGAGTTCGGAGAAATCGTTGTCGAAGAAGATTTCACGGAAAGCCTTGAAGATGAGGAAGCGGGAGACAAGTCGGACAACAAAAAGTTCGATAAGAATAAAAAGTTTGATAAAAATAAAAAGTACGACAAAAATAATCGAAACGATAAAAAACCGAGGGACAAAAAGCCGTACAAAAAGAAACCGTTTAAACAAAATGAGGACGGCAAAAAAGGCGCTCCTAGGGATAAACATAAAAACTTTGAAAACAAAAGAGGTTCATTTAAAAAGGACAATCGCCGCGGTCAAGGCGAGGACAGAAGAAGCAAGCGCCTGATTGACCGTGAAAAAAGAGCAAAGGAACAAAGAATTCAAAATGAGGGTGACGATTCACTCTAGTTTAGAAGGAGGTAAAAATGGACAGAGTAAAAAATATCGAAAAAATGGAAAAAATCATGAACGACCACGAAGCACTTCTCGAAGAAGTGAACGAAGTTTTGGACAAACTTGAAGCGCACCAAAAGGACTATGCAAAATTCAGCGCATACTACAGCTCCGAAGAGTGGTTTGATGATTTTGAAGCGTTGAACAATGGAGATCTTCCGGAAGACTTGGAAGCCGGCATCCTATCCGAAGACGGCGCATATGATGTAATCGGCGGACAATTTCAAACGGCGGTTCGTTTAATCGAACTTGCAAATATGATGCTTCAAGAACACACAAATCCGGGTGGCGACGAAGAATAAGCGGATATCTATGGGAGAAAATCTCATAGATATTTTTTTACAAATTTTCACTTTGTGTTATAATATAAACAAAGGAGTGATTTTGTGGACAAGTTTTATCCGAAATATATGTACACGCCGATGCCGGAAATGCACAACGAGATGGTACCGGTGACCGCCGGATGCTCATACAAAAAGTGCATCTATTGCGATTTAAACTACAGACAAAAGTTTCAGGTCTTTAAGCTTGACGACGTCGAAAAATTTTTGGTTCATCGAAAAGCGGAACTCGAAAAAATGAATCGCATGCCGAAGAAGTTCACGCTCCTTGAGGGAAATCCGCTCTGTGTGTCGACCGAACATTTGGTGGCGGTGCTTGAACTTATACACAAATATTTCGATGTGGAATATGTTTCGATGTTTGCGCGCGCGACTGACGTTTTGAGAAAAAGCGACGAAGAGCTTTTGAGATTAAAAGCGCTCGGCATGGACAGACTTTGCTTGGGACTCGAAAGCGGCTCCGACGAAGTCCTCTCTTTTCACAAAAAGGGACACACGGCGCACGACAGCGTTCTTGCGATAAGAAAACTCGACAGACTCGGGATAAATTACTCCGCATATTTTATGTTGGGGCTCGGCGGCAGAGAAATGACAATGAGCCACAGGCGTGAAACGGCGAAACTTTTAAACGAAATACACCCGTTTGAAGTCGTGTTTGTCACAACTGTCATCTTTAAGCGCGCGCCTCTAAAGGACTATGTACGGGACAAGAGATTTCTTCGAATGAGCGTCAAAGAAATTTTGGAAGAAGAAATCTATATAATTGAAAATCTCAATATGAACACAATTATAAAAGCCACACACAAGACCAATCCGATTCCGCTGCAGGCGAAATTTCCGGAGGGGAAAGAGATTTTTTTAAGAAAATTAAAGGACTACTACGAGTCGAACGACGAAAAAGCGCTTGTGAAAAACGAGATGAAAAAGTGGAAAATTTGGGGTAAAGAGTAAACAAAAACCGGGGTTATACATGCCCCGGTTGTTTTTGTTGTTTGAGCTTTTTTGCGATGTGCCGATTTCTCGCGCGCAAACTTACATAAAAAATCATTGCGAAAATAAATGTGAGCGTCTCCGAGATGAGAGAAGAGAACCAGATATACTCCGGATTTATTCTCGTCGTTACAAAAAGGGCGAGCGCGATAAAAAGAATCGAGCGGAAAACATTTATCATAATCGAATACTTCGGCATGATAAACGAAACGCAAATCGCTGCTATAAGGACATTGAAACCCGCAATGAAGAAAGAATAAGTAAACTTCATCATCGCCGTCACGGAATAACTTATGTGCTCCGGATTTTCTCCGAGGAAAAGCCCGAAAATATTGCTCGAATAAATATGGAAAATCACAAAGAAAAATACTGCATTTGCCATCACCATTATGAGCGCATTTTTAAATATCTTCTTGCACGACTTGAAATCCTTTTGACCGTAATAGAAGCTCAGAAGCGGTTGGATGCCCTGTGTAATTCCGGCAAACACCATAAGAACCAGCTGATTCAAATAAGAAATGACTGAAAAAGTCGCAATCTCGTCTGTGCCCAAAAACTTTATAATAAAAAAATTGTATAAAAAAATAATTACTCCGACCCCGACTTCCGAAACGAAATCTCCGATTCCGAGAACAAAAATATTTTTCAAAGTCTCAAGCTTAAACTTCACCTCGACGAACTCGAGATTCGACTTGCCGACCGTGAAATGAACGAGATAGACGAGAGTCGAAATCACCTGTGAAATGCCGGTTGCAAATGCGGCGCCTTTGATGCCCCAACCGAGCACGCCGACAAAAAGATAGTCGAGAATAACATTTGAAATCCCGCAGGTTAAAACAGTCTTCATCGCAAGCTTTGGAAAACCGTCGACCTTAACGAGAATTTCCATATTATACGAAATCATAAAAAAAGGCACGAAATAAATAATATTTCCGAAATAATCCATAACATATGGATACAAACCGCCGGTCGCCCCGAGAAAGACAGCAATCTTCTCGCGGAAAATATAAAACACCGCCGTCAAAATGAGCGACAGAATTAAAACCGTCATCATATTAAAACTGAAAACTTTATTTGCTTTTAAATAGTCCTTCTTGCCGATGAAAATGCCGCAAAGCGTCTGGCTCCCGACGGCGGCGATAATACCGAGCGCAAAAACCAAATTGATAAAAGGCATGCTGATATTGACCGCGGAGAGCGCATTCTCGCCGACAAACTTTGCTACAAAAAAACCGTCAACCATTGAATAGAGCGAAAAAACAACCATCGCCCCGATCGACGGAATGACAAATCTGAAGAACTTTTTCGATAAACTGGAAATAATAAAACCTCCCTTAAATATATTTTACCACAATAAAATCAGTAACTCAAATATAACTAGTCTAAATTTGCGGGCCTTTTCGAAAATTCCTCGCAAATTATCGCGAGTATGAAAGAATTGGTTGCACCGGTTCATTTTTATTTACTTATAAATGTATCTTCGCTTCGTGTGTCTCCCAGAACGTAGCGTCGGGTGCACAATCGACGTCTACGACTCATTTTTCCTGTTCGTCAAAATGTCGTCGGACGTCTTTGTATAAGTCCTACCATCGTGTTTTTGATTTTGTCAAATCAAAAAGCACGGGTTAGGGCTATAATATCCCGCCGACCATTTTTGTGTCAAAATAATATGTATTATTACCAACAACGCTGAGTACATAAAATATAAAAAAATATCACCGTGAAATATTTCCACGACGGTAACCTCATTTAATTTTATAAACTCGCACACGCATCCGTAGCGCGACGGTTCTGTGAATCCTCGCGCCCATTTTTGTGTATATGGAATATGTATTACCACCAACAACGTTGTGACCATAAAATATATGTACCAAAACCCCCATACCTCACATCAAATTACCTCCACCCTCATATTTGCGAGGATATTTTGATGAGAAACGGCTCGATGGAGTGTTTTTGGAGTGAGGCATACTGGCAAGTATGTCGCAGCGACGAAAACACGGAATCAGTCGTTTATCGCAAAAAGATAGCCCTAACCCGTGCTTTTTGATTTGAAAAATCAAAAACACGATGGTAGGTCTTCCGCAAAGACGTCCGACGACATTTCGACTAAAAGGAGAAATGAGTCGTAGACGTCGACTGCAAACCGCAAATATTTCTTTGCTAATTGGGTATAATATAATTGAAACAACACTATCACAGTGAAACAAAAAAGGAGGATATTATGTCAAAATTTTACAATGAAATAGCGGGTATCTATAGCAAACTATTTCCGCTCAGTGAAAAGAAAATCGAATTCTTAATTGAATCGGCAAAAAAATCCGGAGGCATCGACGTGCTCGACGTCGCATGCGGAGACGGAAAAGAAGGAAAAGCATTGGTCGACAAAGGCTACAACGTCGTCGGTCTCGACATGGAACCGTCGATGATTGAAGAAGCGATTGAAAACGGACTCGACGCTGAAGTTCTTGACATGCTTAAAATCGATGAACTTCGCGGCAACTACGACTTCATATACTCGGTCGGAAACTCAATTCCGCATCTTGACAACATGAACCAAGTCATAACCTTCCTCGAAAAAGCATACGACAAACTCAAAAACAACGGCGTACTCGTAATCCAAAACATAAACTTCAACCTGTTTTGGAAAGATGACGCAGCCGAAGGTGAACATCTTGGCGATCTTCCGACAATAAAAGGCGACGACTACACCTTCGTCCGCGAATACTATCGCCGCGGCTCGAAAATCGGCTTCAAAACCCTCATCAACTACAAAGACAAACACTACATCAACGAAGTCGAACTCCTTCCAATCGACCCCTATAAACTCGCCGACACAATGATCAAAATCGGCTACACGGACATCGAACTCTTCGGCAACTTCTCGAAAGCGCCGATGGGAGAGGGTAATGCAGCAATCATAAGAGGCAAGAAGGTTAGATAATTAATTTGTGGGCTTTTTGCGATATATTTTGTAGAAAAATGCAAGCGCCGCCGTAGCGGGATGGCATACGTTGTGACGCAAGGAACAACGATGTCCTCCCGCCAGTTATGACAATCGGCGCATATGTAGAAACCGCACCAACAACGTTATGTCCATACAATATCGACCCCAAAATCTATTCCAAATAAACAACTTCACCAGCAACGTTGTGCCCATAAAAAATCTAAGCCAACCCTCAAACCTCACCCCACCACCCCCATTGAAATCCACCGCACAAAATGATACAATACAAACAAAGGAGGCACCCATATGAAACACAGAACTCACATGCGCATGCAATCATTCGATTACGGAAGTCACTACTCCTACTTTGTCACCATATGTACATACAAACGACAACGGGCATTCGGAAAAATCTCCGAAAACGGATTTGTTCCGATAATCCCTGAAATCCAAAAGATATTCACAGAAACACTCGATGAAATCGAAAATTCATATCCGGGAATTGAATTCGACAACACCGTAATAATGCCCGACCATATCCACCTGCTCCTCACAAATATCTCCGATAATAACATACCGCTTGGCGATATCGTTGCCTCTTTTAAAATACGTCTTACAAAAAAATACGGCTACCTTGTAAAACAAGGAAAATTGCCACCCTATAAAAACAAACTGCTTCAAACAAACTATTATGACCACATCATAACGGATAATGACGACTACGACAAAACATATGACTACATCACAAACAACCCAATTTCATGGTGGATGCGTTATGGTGGAAACGAATAATATGCATAACATCGCATTGCGGTGTTATTTTTTTAATATATATATGTATAAATTCGCAATCGCATTGTACCGTCGTATATGACTTTCGTTGTTATGACAACATACAACCACCTGAGTGTTCGTATATATACATAAATTATTAAATTCACATATATATAATTTTTCCCTTTATACAATTATAAATGTTCATGTACGCATTGTACCGCCATATTTAACTTTCGTTGTTATGACAACATACAACCACCGGTGTGTCCGTATATGTACATAAATTATTACATTCACATATATATAATTATTCCGTTTATACAATTGTACAAGCATATGTACGCATCCGTAGCGGGACGGCATACGTTGTGACGAAAGGAACAACGATGTCCTCCCGCCAGTTATGACAATCGGCATTTGTAGAAACTAAACAACAACGCTGACCTCATATAATATAGAACCCAAACCTCAAACATAATGTAACATACACCCCCACTAACAACGCGATGCCCATAAAATATCTATAAAAAATATCAAAACCAATCTCCCACTATACCCTTTTATACATTTATTATTACACCTATATTACATTTGTATAAACTTCCCCCAACCCATTGACAATCATCCCCAAACGTGGTATTATTAACTTAACGGGAAATATGGATTATTTGTGCCACCCGCACGGGACGAACTCGTGTTATAATCCTGAAAATTCCGGCTAATTTCATACACATTCTTTTTTCGACCACATTAAAAGTTCGACCCATAACTATAAGAAAAACTAAAGTGTGTGAAAGATGCAAAATAGAGTAATAAGACGAAAGGAAACTCCGAAACCCGAAGTCTGGCAATTATTCAAGCGAGTTGGTGGCACGACTCGTTTTTTTATTATAAAAATGGGTAAATAAGAATCGGGGGTGGCACTTTGGATTCTTAAGTGTTTCGACTTTCCACAAAAACTAAAGTCAAATAAAAAAACTTTTTTAAAAAGAAAGGAGAAAAATATGCAAAATTATAAGAAAAATTTTGTAACGCGAACACTCGCATGGGTATTAGCCGCAGTAATGGTTATTGCGATGGTACCGGTGGGAGTATTTGCAGAGACCTACACAGAAGACGGTCATATAAAAACCACTGACTGGTCTGAAAAAGCGATGAAAGAAAGAGAAGCCAAAACCGGTTCTTGGCCGCTAGCAATGAAAAACCGTCTTGTACGTGTATCATTTGCAGACCCGGTAAAGACACCGGACATCAACTACGTCGGTGTTTACACAAATGCAGACGGTAGAGAGGTAGTTAGACTAGCCTTCAACGCATTTACAACAGCGGCTAACCAATGGGACAAGCTACTTATAAGGCTCCCTTCAGAATTGGCTGCAATCTTTGACCAAAAGAATCCACAAAGTGGTATTTACAAAGGAGCTAACTCCTATGGTAACCACGACATGATGGACATGGACTGGATAAAGAAAACACTATCTGAAGCTAAGGTTCCCCTAGAACCACTTGCTTGGAACGTAGCTGGTGGTCAAAACGTATATGCAGTTGACCTTTATAAAAATGGTACTTTTGGGGGGAATGCAAAGCTTAATATACCTATTGATCTAGTTTTAAAAGAAGGTAAATCCATAAAAGACTTCAAATCCGACCTTTTAGTTCAAGCAAGACTTACAGATAAAAAATTTGAAAGAGTCTATATGCGTGCTGGTGAAAGAACTAACGACTATATGCAATATACATTTAGTACTATAATCCCACATGAAAACAACTATGGAATTTATTTAAACAAAGATTTAAGTAACGTAGGTCCAACAAACCCTGCAGCAACTTACAATAAATTCTTCTCAACTGTTTCATCTGTTAAATTTAACGAAGAAAAGGGTTACCTTGAAGTTTATATCAGACATAATAAGTGGGACACTGGTGATGGGTACGCCCTTCGTCAAGCTGTTGAATCAGACTTCTTTGACTTACTAGATGATAGAGAAGGTATGGTCGGAGAAGTATATTTAATGAGTGCAGGTGCAAAACCTTATTCTCCTACGAAGGAAGAACCTTATGAGCCAACAACAAAAATTCAATTTGCAGAAAGCGATATCTACAAAGACGATCAAACAAAGATTGGTTTCATTCAATTAGCAGGATCAGAGTGGGACAATAGCAAAGAGTATGAAAAGGGTATCGTTACTAAGAAGTCATCTAATGTAAAATCTAAAGATGCCATTTTAAATGGAACTTCTGCTCAATTTAACCCTGGTGTTTATACTGTTGTAAGATACTTTATAAAACCAACAGAACTTAAAAAACTTATTAAAGACAATGGTTTAAAATCTTATACCTTTAGATCAAGTTTCTTGAGAGAAAATAAAAACAGATATTCTTCGGGTAAGAGAACTACAGGTACTTCTGTATTTACCTTTACTAACGACAAAGATAGAGTTTTCAAAAGAGGCGACAAAGTTAAATTAGAGTTCAACCAAGCTCAATACAACAGGGTAGCAGCAACCTATGTAACTAGACCAGAAATTATCATTGGCGATGACAACTATAATATCAACTTCATCAATTCTATAGAATACGATAGCACAGGTAAAGAAGCTACATGGACAGTGCCTTTTGACCTTAAAATAAAGGTAGGAGAAAAAGTAACTATCAAATCTACTGAATGGGAGGACGACAACAGAGCAACTCAATTAAAAATTACATTCAAAGACTTGGATAGTATAAAATTAACAAAAGAAAACAAAGAAGTAAGTTACGCACCTATTGAAATGCTATACTCAGCTTCTCTAACAGGCGGTGCCTTAACTTCAACAACTGCACGTCCTAATGTAGATGAAATCTTCACAGATTCTACAAATATTACAGGACATTCACACTTTGATGGTGCAGAAATTAACATCAAGTATGTTGATAAAAATGGAGAAGAAGTAAAACAAACTATTTCTGCAGCAGGAGCAACCGACCTTAATCCAGATAAAGTTGATTATTCTAAAATTCTTACTAAAGCAAGATTTGTAAATGGTGAAGAAGTTGACGCCTTCCCATTTGATACTACAAAACCTAACAATGGTGGAGCAATCCAAGGCGACAAGAAATTTGAAGAATTCAAAATGCCAACTCTTGAAAGAGATATGCCTATTAAAGTAGACAACCTTGACGTACTATCATCATTCATTCCTTCAGGAGACGTTGTTGAACAAGTACAAACAAAATTCCACTTTGACCTTAACGGAGTAAAATCAAAAACTAATCTTGATGTTCTTGACAAAATCGCTCCATTAAGTAAGGAATATAAATACGATCCAGAAACTGGAAAAGCTAACGATAAATATAAAGCATCCGGTTTTGAAGGCGACAATGTTAAGTATGTCGACGACGCCAACAAAACAATTGAAGTTGACGGCAGAACTTACCAAAACATCCAAAACCACGATGGCCTAGAGTATGACCTAAAGATCAAAGATCAAAAAGAAGCCTTCCTAATGAGACAAATGCCAACAAAAGATGACGTCGATGTCCCACAAGGAAAGAGAATTCTTGGTTGGACAACTAAGAAATTAGTAGATACTAATGATAAAACAGTTGTTGATCAGTTCAACGAACTTAAAGATGCTGGTAAAATTGTTAAAGATGTTGCAGATTGGGCAAATGTAGATAAAGATCAAACTTATATCTTCGATGCAAATTCACCAATCGACAAAGAAAGAACAGTTTACGCAGTTTATGGCGAAGGAATCAATATTGTTCTTCACTCAAATAATACAGATGATCTTAAAGACGAAAAAACTATTATCATTCCTATTAATGCATCTGATATTGATAAGACAAGCAAAACCTTAGATGCAGTTTCAAGTCCAACTATTACAAACATGAAGGGCAAGCTTGTTATAAAAGAACTTCCAAAAGTTCCTGTAACAGGCGAACAAGATGAAATTGATAAAATTGCTGATGCAGATGCAAAACTATTTAGCAAAGCAAAGAATTCTTTCGTCGGATGGACAACTAAGAGATATGCTAACGATGATTCAACAGAATTTGCAGCAGGTAACAACAATGAAAGAATCGGAGAAATTACACAAGGACTTGTAGAAAACGGCACGAAGAGAATTCCTCAAAAGACTGAATGGTTAAAAGACCTTAATACAGTTCAAAATAAATATTATGTACCAAATGGATATTCTGTTGCTGTAAGACCTGAAGATGTTGATAAATCTTTTAAAGATGCAGAAATGCTCAAGGCAATTGAAGAAGGACAAGATATCCATCTATATGCTAACTACAGACCGTTCTTTAATGTTAATGTTATCGCTTCTTACAAGAACATCGACAAGGCTCAAGGAACATATGGAAAATATGTCGACGATGTTGATTCTTCAAAGAAGAAAGCGGCAAATATCGGTCTTTTAAGAAGAACGGCTGTTACCCCATATGGAACTCCTACAGTCCATCAAAATGCTAACTATTATCCATTTGAAGGCGGATTAAAAGCTTGGACCGGGAATGAAGAAACATTAACATGGGAAGTTCCGGGATTCGATGAACTCGGACAAAGAATGTCTTATGTATCGGTTGTTGTCCCTAACGGAAAAGAACAAGCTTACAAAGACTTTGCAGTACCGAATTGGGGTGATTTAGGTATGAAGACTTACCTAAGAATCAACAATACCAACGGAACTATAACTCATGAACCAACAGCACCACGTAATTTGCATGAAAATGCCGGAAATCCATACGGTGATTACCTTGCAAAGGATCAAGCTTTCGATTTGGGTTTGGATGCATATACATCGGCAACATCAAGAAATGCTAAAACTGCAGATCGTAATGGAACTGATGAAGTTGTAGGTTATACAATTTGGAACACATCCACACCTATTGATATACCGAAACCTGTTTTTGATAAGGTATACGATACGGACACAGAAGTAAAACTTAAATGGGAAGCTGTAGAAAAGAATGCGGATATTAAGAAAATCAAACTTACAATCGCAGACGATGCTGAAGTTATACTAGAAAGACAAGACGACGGTTCATACAAAACTGCGGATGGAACGCTAACTGCGACACCTGAAGGAGATAAACTTGTTATAAAAACGGTTGATTTAACAGGAAAAGGCGGTAAAAATATTATCGCTAAATATGTAGTTGAAAAAGCGGGACAAGAAAAAGAAGGTCCGCAAGGTGATATTCAAATCAACACCAAAGGAAATTCTGCACCTGTAGAAAGAATGAAACAAACTACAAATGACACTGACGGAAATCCTGTTATTGAATTTGATATTCCAAATCCGGTAATAAATAAACCTGTAAAAGACACAGTATATAAAGTTCAAAAATGGGACGATACAAATAAAAAATGGGTTGATGTTCCAAATGCTGAATACACTATGACCGACAAAGATAAACTCGGTGATACAAAGACTATTGTACTTCCGAAAAAAGATAACACAAATCCGAACGGTGTAGAGAATGATGATATTATCAGAATTGTCTCTAAGCAACCGGATTCAAACGAAAGTGCATCAACACAAACAATGGATAAACTAGGAAATATAACAGGTAATTTTGATGACGGAATCGACAATAATTCAGTTAAAGATAGAGATTATGTTGAATTAGACATGGTTGGACCTGAAATCATTAAAGACAAAGCAGAAGACGAAGCTTTCAGAAGATTTATTGATATCAGTGCTGCAATAAAAGAAATTCCTGAAGGAAGAAAAGTTACTGTTGAAGTTGCATATCCTGACGGAGAAAAAGTCAACAAAACATTTGAAATTTCAGTAGACAATCCTGATGAAGACAAGGCATATGCAATTGAATATCTAAACAATGTCTTAAGAAAGGGCGCCGAAACAAATCAAGTGCCGACAATTAAATTGACAGCAGTTGATGAATACGGCAACAAAGCTGAAAAAGAAGTTGATTACACAGCAACAAATGTGCTTGAAGTCAAAATCAAAGGTGAAAGAGCCGGCAAGAAATTTATTAAAGTTACTGCCGACAAAGCAGATGCAGAAGTTACAGTAAAAGTTGTAAATAGCCAAGGTGATGAAGTTGCTACAGGAACAGCTAGAGTTGCAACAGCGGGAGAATTTGTAAAATTG
Organism: Ezakiella sp.; assembly: GCF_034180565.1. Lineage (NCBI taxonomy): Bacteria > Bacillati > Bacillota > Tissierellia > Ezakiella > Ezakiella sp. Next base: position 18,700 of record NZ_JAXFOB010000019.1, read on the forward strand.
ACATTTAGCCAAGATTATAGATTACAATCCGGAGATACTCTTGTAATAAGTGGCAAAGTAACTGAAGGTGGAAAAACTTACACTTCAAACCCATTCAAGAGAGCTATTAAATAGCGATAAACGGTCTTAGATTATTTTGGTGAAAGGCAGTTAAAAAATTGCCTTTCGCCTAATAATAAAATTCAGAGAAATTATATTAGAAAGGAATTAAACATGGACAAATCAAAAAGAATTCTCTCTATAATTTTGTCGATATTCATGCTTTTTTCAATTGTTAATCCGGCAAGCCTTATTGCAGCGGATGAAACAAAACCGGTTGAAAGCAATGAAATAAAAGGCAAAAGAGTAGGAGATAAAGAAGTATTTACTTTCAAACTTCCGGAAAGCAATACAGTAACGACCAAATCGGTTAAAAAAGCTCCAAGAAGAGCTCCGCAAAATTTTGACACAACAGTTACTATAGTAACTGAAGGATTGAACGGCGGACAATTTGATTGGTCGGCACTACCAAACGAACAATTTAGCATTACTGCTAAGTGGGAAACAAAAGACGGACAAAATCACGAAAAAGAATTATCACCTGCAATAACAGCAGAAGGAATAACACAATATTACGTAGGTTGGCCGATTGATGGGACCCTCACAGGAAACGCTGAAATTGTAACAGACTTCAACCAAAAGGTAGAAGTGCGTGTTCTTGACACTACATCATTTTCAACACCTGATGGACAAGGTGGATTAAAATTCACAATCGAACTTACTGAACTTGCAGAATCAAGAGCTAAGGTAGAATATGTTGACCCGTACGGAAGACAATTGACAGACACAAATGACTTGCCTGCATCAACAGACACAATGCCAAAAGTAACTGTAGATGAACTTACTGATGTTGAAATCGAATTACCGAAAAAAGATGGACAAATCAACATGAGATCCTCAGGAGATTTAGACGACGATGAACTGAATACAGCAGCTGATGGTTTAACTTATAAAGTTGGGGGAAAAGCCGATGAAGAAGAAGTAAAAATCGGAGAAAAAGAATATATTGTTGATATATCACAACCAAGTGCAAAAGAAATTGCAACAATCAAAATGGTATATCAAAAAGATGTAGTTGTTCCACCGATAGATGACGATGGAAACCCTGTAGATCCTGCAACTGGATATGTACGTTTGACTTTCGACGCAAACGAAAACAAACAAGACGGTATCACAGGAACTCACCAAGTTGGAGATTATACTGGAAAGCAATTATCATATATTGATGTTAAAAAAGGCACGACTTATGATAATGCTAACCTAAAAGCTGCAATCAAAGATCTTAAAGTTCAAGGAACAAAAAATCAAATAGCTTACGAACAAGACACAACTCAAGCATGGGAAGATGAAAACAAAGCGGCAATCCCTACAACAGGAGCTGTAACCGCAAAAACATATTATGCAAGATATGCTAAATCAGACAAAGACATAATCCCGTATGTACCTGACAATCCGGACGATCCTACAAATCCGGATGATAAAAACGTACCGACAGAAGACGAAGACAATAACCCAATAGACAAGTCGGAATATGATATTGTAGCATTCAAGA
>NZ_JAXFOB010000021.1:0-57224 GCF_034180565.1 Ezakiella sp.
CTCGGTTGGTCGCTTCTTCCAAAGCGGCGTTATTCATCCATTTTAGCGAAGAATTTTAGTTAGGTAATTATAAATACCTTGAGATTGATTAAAAATCATCTTGAGGTATTTTTTTGTAGAGGTGTTTGTACGCTGCTGTAACGGCGGGTTCTGCGAATCCCGCCGCCCATTTTTGCGTTTATGGAATTTATATCATTACCAACAACGGTGTGTTTTTAAAAAATATAAACCACACTTTTTCTAATAATTCAAAGACTTTTCTTCGCTCTGTACGTTTCCAAAAAAGTAGCGTCGGGTCGTAATTACCGCCTGTGCCCAACCGTGCGAAAAAGAAATTTCTGATTTCGTTTTTGAGCACGGGAAGGGTAACGCCCAATTTTGTGTGTTTGAAATATGTATTATTACCAACAACGCTAATTATAAAGAAAATAGAAACTTTATAAATCTAACAATAATTATGCTTAAACTCATATTTATGATATAATAATATTATAAATATAAATTTTGATGATATATAATCAAAAATCTATCAACAAATTCAAACATAACAGGAGACAATATATGTATAACAAACAGACAAAATACTTACTTGGAGGGAGAATTGCCACAAATATAGCTGACTCACTTCAATATATGATAATTCTTTGGTTTTTCAACGAGACGTTTAAATCACCTTTTTTGTTGGGTGTAATATTTGCGATTGAATCCGGGGCAGATGTAATCAGTTTTTTATTCGGACCGCTGATTGATAATTCGAACAGCAAAAAATTGTTGATTAAATGTTCCGCAGTACAAATAATAAATGTTCTGATTTTGTGTGTGATAAATATTACTTTTGGAATCAAAAGTAATGTGATATATTCGATTATAATGGTTCTTTCTTTAACTATAACCACTCTCGCAAGCACAATAATTTATCCATTACAGACAAAAATGATACCGATGGTAGCAGGTGAGACACCTCTGGTTAAAGTAAACGGGATATTTAATGTTTCTGAAAAAATATTTGACGTGCTTTTTAATGCCGGAGCAACACTCTTAATTTCATCTTTTAACGTAAGCTTCAATCTGATCATTTCGCTTGTGGTATTTTTAATTGGGATAAAGCTATATTCGCTGTTAAATTATGATGAAAATTTTGACTTTTCAGAGATTGAAGACTATGAAGAAGAGGGAACGGTAGGAGAATATATAGCGGATTTAAAAGAGGGATTTGTGGAACTTCGAAAACAAAATGAACTTCTAAAACTCATAATACCTCTTATGGTAATAAACATCTTTTTTGCAATTGCGGATATAGGGCTACCGAGGCTTGCAAGCGAATATATTTCGGATGAAGCCACAGGCTATGGGCTTATACTATCAATCAGCGCAATTGGGTCAATTGTGGGTGGTGCATTTACACAATTTAAAAATATTGAAAAAGCGAATCTTAGAAAAACGGTCGCAATGTGCTTGATATCATCCGGAATATTTAAACTAATAACTGCGATAACAATAAATAGAATTTTTGTTTTGTGTTGCATCTCAATATTTTTTTGCAGTGCTTTTATAAGCTTTATGAATATTTTATTTATATCGCTTGTCCAATCAACTGTTCCGGTGAATATATTGGGGAGAGTTGAGACAATAAATGAAAGCATTATCTCGGCAATAATTCCTTTGGGAACTTTTGCAGGAGCATTTGTAATAAAAGAATATGGAAGCATAATGACACAATATATATACGCGGTGGCTTTGGTTGTATTTGGGGTGTATTATGCGTTGTTAAAGGTGGAGAAATATTCTTGCTAAAATTGCGAGTTTATTCTTGCTAAAATGGCGACTAACTTGCTTTTCAGAAGTTCCCAACCTGCGACGTATTTACCAATACGTCTCGGTTGGTCGCTTCTTCCAAAGCGGCGTTATTCATCCATTTTAGCGAAGAATTTTAGTTAGGTAATTATAAATACCTTGAGATTGATTAAAAATCATTTCAAGGTATTTTTTTGTATAAGTATGTGTACGCGCCGTAGCGGGACGGCACTGCGTGTCCTCCCGCCCATTTTTGTGTATTTGAAATATGTATATAAACCAACAACGCTGTGTTTATATAATATAGAACCAAAATCCCACCCATCCATCAAAAAAACTCCGCAATCAATTGCGAAGTTTCAACTTTTTACCATCACTCATATTGTTTTAATTCAATTCTATTCCATAAGTTTGTATTGTCCCATCGAGTTTTGGGGCGATGTCTTTGAATGCCGGGTTTCTTAAGTCCACATAGTTGCAGATATTTTCGCTGATATTATTTTCGAATTTGATTAATGATGTATTCGGCAAGTCGGCATCCGATTCATTTTTTAAATGGTACTCTTTCAATTCATCCTTTTCAAAATACAAAATTTTATAATAATGTTCATGCGGAAGTAAATTAGGAAAGATTGAGCACGCCTCATTTGGGTTACACTTTATTTCCAAAGTCGGCTTTAAAAAGAATTCAAATTTATCTCTTACATAATTCACAGGAATATTACGCCAACCGTTTTCATTTTGTTTTACATAAAATCTAATTAATGAAAAATTATAGTTTATGCTTGAAATTATTCTGTGGTCGAGATACTCTCCCCCCTCAACAAAATCCTCATAATATGACGAATTTAGAAGAAAATCGAATTTGAAGTATTCATTTTCTAAAGTTTTTACAGTTGCACTACTATTGGAGTTATTTAAAATCTCTTTGTCATGCTCTTCCAATTCTCCAAAAATGAGAGGATAGAAAGTGTAATAGATACTTTTGTCTATAATTATCGGCTCTTCCGGTTTTATCTTGCTCAAAAGCTCATCCGGGAATTTGAAAGTTGTCTTTTTAATATTGCCACCGGATTTAAAAGCCAAATAATACGTTCCGCTCTTGCTATTTAAGACAGATATAAGAACCTCAGAATCATTCTTCGGAAGTAGAATAAAGAGGTCATTGTTTAAATTGGACACAATATCGCAATCTATAAAGTTCTTCTCGTAACCGTTTAAATGAACGCGAGCTTTGTCGCCGTTTGAAACTGAGATGTACTTAATATAAAAATCGTTGTTTTCATTTTTGTAAGCATAAATCAATAGAACCGATAGAAGTAAAACACTCGCTATTAAACCAATTTTTTTAATCATTTAAACCAACTCCTTATAAATATTTTTTTCATTTCCTCCAATACAGCAAATTGCTTATTTATATCATACCATAACATAACATTAATAACAAGTTTTTATAAAATCATTTAAAATAATTATTTTGCTTCTTTTTAGTTATATAAAGAATATAATTGACAAAAAAATATGGGGGGGTATAATAGTATATGGAGGGATACATATGGACAAGACAAGAGACAAGTACAGTTTTTTCAGCAATTTATTTTTTCTAATAAAAAATTGGTTTAAAAAGGATACGTTTGGGGCGATTGTTGTTTTTGTTTCGGCGATTATTTCCGTTATAATTCCGATGGTTGATGCGTTTATTACGAGGACTGTTGCAAATTCGATAATTGAAAGAGCGGAGATTAGTTTTTTCATAAGAGAGCTATCGGTTCTTTTTTGCGTTTATATTATTTTGAAGTTTATAAATGTGTGGGCGGAGGAACGGACGTGGTTTTTTCAAAACAAGGTCAGTATGCTCTATGGGGTCGATTTGATGGACGCGGTCATGGACAAGGAACTTGCGGATTTTGAAAGCACGAAGGGGCGCTCGCTTTTTGAGCGTGCAAAGAGTTTTGCATTTGACGGAGACCAAGCGGACGGTGCGTGGTCAGCGATAAGATTTTCAAAGCTTTTGACTTCGTTTGTCGGGTTTTTTACTTACACGATCATTTTCAGCAAGGTCAGTTTTGTGTTGATTGCGATTGTTATTTTGACTTCTTTTATTGCATATTTTCTGCAATACAAGTTGATGGAATTCGGCAATGTGACGGTGGACGAGATGTCGCTCGAGGAGATGCGCCTTTATTATTTATATAGGATTGCCGGCGAGTCGCGTGCGCAAAGAGAGGTGCGAATTTTAAATGCTTTCGGTATGGTCTATTCGTATCTTGCAAAGTTTTCAAACGCGTATTATTCGATTATAAGAAGATATAGAAAAAAAGCGAACACATCCACAGAGATCCAAGCGGTGCTTGGTTTTGTGAGAGATTTTTTCACATATTATATTTTGGCGAAAAATGCGGCACTTGGAAAAATTTCGACCGGTGACTTTATTTTTTATCTCACTCTTGTTGTCGGGTTTTCAGAATGGCTGAACAATTTTACGGGTCATATTATGAGCCTTAAAAGAATTTCAATCGGCTGCGGCAAGTATCGCGAGTTTGTCGATGAGAAGAAAGACGAGGATAAGAAGCCGGACATTGACGTCATAAATGATATTGAACTAAAAAATCTTTCATTTCAATATGACGAGGATTCGAAGATTTTAAAGGATATAAATTTATCGATGAAGAGGGGCGACTCGGTTGCAATTGTCGGTGAAAACGGAGCCGGAAAAACCACGCTTATAAAAGTGCTTGCCGGTTTATACAAGCCGACGGCGGGCGAGATTAATGTAAATGGTAAAGATTTTAATAATTTTTCGAGCGAGTCTATCTATAATAGGACGAGCATTCTTTTTCAGGATTATTTCATGCTTCCGGGGACGCTTCTCGAAAATATGGACAACAAAGGTCTTGACGAAAAAAAGACGACTGAGTTTGTGGAAAAGCTTGGACTTAAAGATAGAACCGACGGTTTGACAGACGGGCTTCAAAGTGAAGTGATCGATGTGGAAAACAATAAAATCGAAGGTTTTTCGGGAGGGGAACTTCAAAGAATTCTCCTCATAAAATCGCTTATGAAAGAGAGCGACATATTGATTCTTGACGAGCCGACGGCGGCGCTTGACCCGATAAGCGAAGAAAAACTCTACAATGAGTACAAGGATTTCAGCAGGGACAAGATTTCCATTTTTATTTCGCACAGAATCACCTCGACGAGATTTTGCGACAGAATAATTTATTTGGAAAACGGCGAAATTGCGGAATACGGAACATACGAAGAGCTGATGAAGCTGGACGGAAAATACAAAAAGATGTTTGATTTACAAGCGAAGTATTATAAGGAGGACGAAAATGAAAATGATTGATGTTTATCGAGACATAAACAAAATTAATAAAAACATTCTTCCAGTTATACTTTTAAACTGTTTATTCAGTGCGGTCGAGCCTTTTGTGTTTATTTTTGTGTCGGGGAAATTGGTGAAATATTTGATTGAGGGAAGGGCGTTTAAAGAAATAGTTACGCTTTCTCTTGTCGGGGCGGCGATTTCTCTTGCGGTTTATGTTATAAAAAACATAACGGAAAACTACAAGATGGAATATATGGACTATTTGAATTGCAAAGAGAAGAATCTTTTGATTAAGGGAATGTTTAATCTTGACTTCAAGGATTTCGAATCCAAGGAATACAAGGATAAAATTTCGAGACACAGACAGGAGACCGATGGAATCGGCGGAGTTTATTATGAAACGCTCTATCTTTTGAGCGATTTTGTGAGCGGAGTTTTGACGATTATTATTGCGGCAATTTCTCTCGGGGGATTTTATAAAACTTTGAATCAGTCGGTGGATATAAAAATTCTCGGGGAAAGATATTTTCCGCTCATTCTGCTTGCGGCGCTTATTATACTTTCGGTGCTTTTAGCAATCTTTAGAAAAAAAGTTGAGGAGAAAAATGAGGATGACCGCGAAGAATATTCGGTAAAATATAAAATCTACGATTTTTATATGCGCCTTTTGTCCGACTACGAGTCGCTCAAACAAATAAAAATATTCGATGAAAAGCCGTTCATCAAAAGAGAATTGAACGAAAAATTTGTGAAAGACGGACTGTCGCTGGACAGAAGAGTGAGCGTAAGAACCGCTTTTTCGCAAGCGATGAACGAATTTTTGATGACGGGAATCAATGTGTTATTTTTGCTCGTGCTTGCGGTAAAGGCAATCGGCGGGCTCTTCGGAGCGGATGCGCTCATAATCTACTACGGAGCATTCAAAGAAATTGTCGACGGAATAAAACTTTTGATTGAATCGGTCGGCTATAAAAAATCCATCGAACCGAAAATAGAAATTTTATATGACGTAATCGCTCTTAAATCGGAGAGCGACGAAGGAAAATATATTGAAGAAAGCACGGAAAATGCAATTGTTGCAAAAAATATTTTCTTTGCTTATCCGGGAAGCGACAAAAATGCGCTCGAAGAAATTGATGTCACAATAAAAAACGGCGAGAAAATTGCAATCGTGGGCGAGAACGGTTCGGGAAAAACAACATTTATAAATCTCTTAACCGGACTTTATAGACCGACATCGGGAGAAATATTTGTAAACGGAAAAACGCCGACACTTGAAAATGCTTCGAAAGAAGCGGGAGTTGTGAGCCAAGACTTCTTTCTGTTCTCATTTATGCTCGGAGAAAATGTTGCATCGTCAAGAGATGTTGATATGAAAAATGCTGCACTCGCACTCGAAACCTCAGGCTTCGGCGACAAATATCCGCTTGAAACATATCTCTACAAAGACATTGACGAAGACGGCGTCGACGTCTCTGGCGGAGAAGCGCAAAAAATTGCACTCGCAAGGGCAATCTATGGCGACAAAAAACTCTTGCTCTTTGACGAACCGACCTCAAAACTCGACCCGAAATCGGAAATGAAAGTTTTTGAAAGCTTCAACGAAGTCTCGAAAGGAAAAACTGCAATCTTCGTATCTCATAGAATGAGTGCCTGCAAATTTGCCGACAGAATCATACTCTTTGAAAAAGGTAAAATCTCAGCGATTGGAACGCATGAGGAAATGATTATAGGGAGCGAGAGGTACCGAACAATGTGGGAAGCCCAAGCTAAGTATTTTCATTCTTGCTAAAATTGCGAAAAAGGCTTGTTTCGCCCCCACTCTCATTGCAACGTGCGTTTAAGCACGTCTCATTCGAGTGGTGTCTGGACTACGCCTTTTTCATCAATTTTATCTGCGAATTAGTGTGAGATATAAGGATATTTATTGCAAAGGGTCTTTTTCATAAATTTTAGCGAAGAATTTGGGTGAACAATTGATTGGTCGCTTCTTTTAAAGCGGCGTTTTTCATCCATTTTAGCGAAGAATGTGGCGTGAACTATATAATAAAAATACCTTGAGATTGATTAAAAGTCATCTTGAGGTGTTTTTTTTGTATAAGCATGTGTACGCGACGTAGCGGGACGGCACTTTAAAGTCCTTCCTGTGCCCAACCGCGTAAAAAAGAAATCTACGATTTCGTATTTGAACGCGGGAAGGGTACCGCCCATTTTTGTGTGTTTTGAATTTGTAGATAAAGCAACAACGTTGTGTACATAAAAAATATAAACCATTACTTTTCTAATAATTTACAAACCTTTCTTCGCTCTGTACGCTTCCCAAAAAGTAGCGTCGCATTACATTGCGATGCCCAATTTTGTGTATTTGGAATATGTAGACAAACCAACAACGCTGTGTATATAAAATATATGAACTATATTCAAGTATAATTTTCAAGCAAATTCATTATTATATTTTTGGTTGTCTAAGTGAAAATATAATAATATAAATCTATAATCCATAATATTCAACTTTTTATTATTTAATTATTTTATTGGGTATATAGATTATATGAATTAATATTTTTAGAGAATCTCCTTCGCTACATAATAAAGGGGTTAAAATGATTTATTTTATAAAAAAACATTTTCGTTCAAATTCTTTTCTTATTTTCAACATATCATTTGTATTAATGTTTATGTTTTATTTGTATTTGACGAAATTTACAAAGTCTATATATATTGCTGAATGGCCGGGCATTTCTACATTTTACAATACCGCTTTAAGTTTTATTATTGTGATTACATCAATTTATAAGTCTAAACAGTACAAAGAGTACACGAGAAGTTTGATGAGTCGAGGTAAGTACAACATGTATGAAGCTTTGACTATTCTTTTTCAGGTGTTAATTATAAATTTTATAACGATATTGGTTTTAAGTTTATGTTCCATATATATGGGTGTTCATAAAGACATAATTTTGAATTCAATGTTTGTATATTTTACCGGACAGACTTTTATATTCTTATTTATAATTGCTTTGGGATTTATTATTGGAAGGATAAAATCAAATTATGCATATATAATAGGCGTGATTTTAGTATTTGTTTTTTCACCGGCTGGGAAAAATTTTATAAATAATTTTATATATATGGATATATCAAATTTATTATATCCATTTCCCAATTTTATTAATGTTCCCGTTTATTCACAATTTATCAATTTGTTTTCAAATTTTGACATTTATAAGTTATTGAATTTATTAAGTATATCAGGTGTGCTGTTTATATGTTCCTCTTTTGACAAAAACATGAATCGATTTTACTTTTTTGGTTTGATAAGTCTTGTTTTATTATCATTTTTCAGTATCTATAAAATTAATCTAACGAAACCATCAGATAAATATGTTGATTATAACAGTGGCTTGGAAGATATAGAATCTGATGAAATAAAAGTTAATTATATAAAGTTGAATATAGAAGACAGTAGAGAATTGAATGTCAAGTCTGAATATAATTTAGAAGTTTTAAAAAATATTGATAAAATCGGGTTTGTTCTGGAAGAAAATCTTTTAAATAATTGTGAAGTATTAATTGATGGAAAAAAATATAAAATTAATTCTGATGGAGACAGTGCCTATATAAACCTAGATAATACAATTAAACAAGGTGAATCAATCAATGTTTCTATAAATTATTTCGGAAATATAAATTATCTTCTTAATACAGGCGTTAGATGTTATTTTTATAGTAAAGATCAGCTTAATCTACCAAACGGTTATCCATGGTATCCAATATTTGACAATTGCAATAAAAAAAATATAGAATTAAATATAAAAAATAAATCGAATGTTTTTTCAAATTTAATGCTAAAGAAGAGAGAGGGAGATTTATATGTCTTTGAAGGTAAAGCAAAAGATCTTTATATTTCTGCCGGAGATTATATAGAAAAAAATATTAATGAATTTAAAGTTGTTTTACCACGTGAAATGTATCTAAAAAATATTAAAGAAGTGGATAGTAGGATATTATATGAAAAGGATTATTTTGATATAAGGAATATTAGAATTTTCCCGGGAAATAGATTACCTGCAGAACTCGGAGATAGTTTAATAATTTATATGTATTAGGAGGATTAATGTTAGAAATTAAAAATCTTAGTTTTGCTTACAAAAATAGAACAATAATCAATGATTTAACTATTAAATTTTATGATGGAATAAATTTTGTTGTAGGCAAAAACGGAAGCGGAAAATCAACTCTCTTAAAAATTATGTCACTTGTATTGCCAATGGATGCGGGAGACGTGATTCTAAATGGAACAAGTATATATAACAAAGAAAAGTATAGAGAGAAAATATCATATATACCGCAAGAATTTAATGCATTTCAAAAATTTACCGTAAATGAATTTTTAAATATTGTATGTAAGGAGAAGAATGTGGATTGCAGTATGATTCCTTATTATATTGAAAAATGCAAGTTAAAAGATTATAAAAAAATGCTTGTGGGTGAGCTTTCCGGAGGTTTTAAGAAACGTCTTCTTGTAGCAGCATCACTTATTTCAGAACCGGAGCTGATTATTGCAGATGAGCCTACAGCAGGATTGGACAGTGATTTTAGAGAGGAATTCAATAATATGCTGAAGGATAGTATATCCGATAATAAAGATTTAATTGTAATTTACTCTTCGCATATTGAAGATGATATTTGGAATCCTGAAAATATAAGATTAAAATTATGAACAAGAAAACCGTAAAATTTATAATAGTATCATTTTTATTTTTTTCACTACTTTTATTGACATTAGTTAGAATAAAAAATAATTATGATAGTGAGGCAAATTTATATATGAAAAATATAAATACAAACTTCTTTTTCTATATTGATTTTTTATTGCCTACAATATCGGCATTAACAGTTGTAAGAATTCTTTCAGAACGAGTGACGAAGAATAATTTTTCGTATTTTAAGTATTTATACAAACACTTTGAAAATAGAATATACATTGATTATATAGAATACTTATTAATATTCAATTTGATTTTACTACCGCTATATTTTAAATTTTCATACAACTATTTAAACGAAGCTTCTTCATTTAATTTGTTTATGATTATTTACTTAAATGGTATTTTAAATTCATTTATTATATCTGCAATTACACTTTCTTTGAATATTGCTATTAGGGAATTTTCATATGTTTTTGGTATGGTAATATTCTATATGTTTTTTGATTATTTTTCAGATGGAAGATTTATGAAGAGAATGACAATGTTTCCATTAGGCTTTCTGTACTCTGATTCAAGTAAAATATTTTATATTAATAGGTTGATTTATACTTTTTTGGCATTGATTTTATTGGCTATAAGTCATCACATTTTAACAAAAACAAAAAACATATAACTCACAAACATTATGATTTATTAACAATGAACTTTGAAGCGTGTAATAGATGGACAAAAAATCATTATATATCCCTATAAATGATTTAATTTGTGTGCGAAGAAGAATAAGATGGTATTAGATACCTGAATATTGTTAAATATATATCCACATAGGACGAAAATGGAGCTATATTGTAAATTTGAAAACAACAACATTGTCTGTTAAAATGTAATTATAGAAAGGGAGGAATTTATTATGATGAGATTTACTTTACCAAGAGATATGTATTATGGCGATCACGCTTTAGACATTTTGAAGGAACTTGAAGGAAAGAAAGCAATTGTTGTTGTCGGAGGAGGTTCGATGAAGAGAACCGGTTTCCTCGATGAAACGGTCAACAATTTGAAGGAAGCGGGAATGGAAGTCAAACTTTTTGAAAATGTTGAATCCGACCCGTCAGTTGAAACTGTTATGAAGGGTGCAAAGGCAATGCAAGACTTCGGACCGGACTGGATTGTTGCAATCGGCGGAGGTTCTCCGATCGACGCTGCAAAAGCAATGTGGGCTTTCTATGAACACCCGGAAGTGACATTTGAAGATTTGATCACACCTTTCAGCTTCCCGAAATTAAGAAATAAGGCTAAATTTGTTGCAATTTCTTCTACCTCAGGAACAGCAACGGAAGTTACCGCTTTTTCTGTTATAACGGACTACGAAAAAGGAATAAAATATCCGCTTGCAGACTTTGAAATTACACCGGACATCGCAATCCTCGACCCGAGAATTGTTGAATCGATGCCGCAAAGACTCACCGCCGATACAGGTATGGATGCTCTTACACACGCAACCGAAGCTTATGTATCGACAGTTGCTTCGCCGTTTACAGATCCGCTCGCTCTAAAAGCAATTGATATGATTGACAAATATCTAAAAAAATCATACCACGGCGACAAAGATGCACGTGAACAAATGCACTATGCACAATGCATGGCAGGACAAGCTTTCTCGAACGCACTTCTTGGAATTGTCCACTCACTTGCTCACAAAACAGGAGCGGCATTCAGTTGCGGACACGTTGTCCACGGCTATGCAAACGCAATGTATCTCCCATATGTAATTGAGTACAACAGAAAAGACGAAAGAGCATTGAAGAGATATGGAGAAATCGGAAGAATGCTCGGTTTTGAAGGAACAGATCTCGAAATCAGCGATAAATATATAGCAATGATCAGAGACTTCAACAAAGAATTCGAAATCGTAAATTCCTTGAAAGAATTCGGAGTAGATGAAAAGGAATTCCTCGAAAAACTTCCTGAAATTGCAAAGAATGCAGTTCTCGACGCATGCACAGGTTCAAACCCGAGAAAAATTGACGATGCGACGATGGAAAAACTTCTAAAATGTATATACTACGGAGAAGAAGTTACCTTCTAAAATTCTTGCTAAAATGGCGAAAAAGGCTTGTTTCGCCACCACTCTCATTGCGACGTGCATTTAAGCACGTCTCACTCGAGTGGTGTCTGTACTACGCCTTTTTCATCCATTTTATCTAAGAATTTACAGTAGAACTGTTCTTGCTAAAATGGCGACTAACTTGCTTTTCAGAAGCTCCCAACCTGCGACGTATTTACCAATACGCCTCGGTTGTTCGGTTCTATTCTTGCTAAAATTGCGAAAAACGGTTGTTCGACTTTTTAGTCGCTGCGACATACTTAGCAGTATGCCTCGCTCCAAAAAAGTCTCGCACAAGTTATTCTTTCTAAAATGGCGACTAACTTGCTTTTCAGAAGCTCCCAACCTGCGACGTATTTACCAATACGCCTCGGTTGTTCGCTTCTTCCAAAGCGGCGTTATTCATCCATTTTAGCGAAGAATGTTAGTTAGGAAATGATAAATACCTTGAGATTGATTAAAAATCATCTTGAGGTATTTTTGTATAGGTGTGTGTACGCGTTGTAGCGGCTGGCATACGCTACGACGCAAGGAGTAACGATGTCCTGCCGCCATATTTGATGTTTATTGAATATACAAAAATATCAACAAAGTTGTTTATAAAAACACCTCCCCATAATAATTATCCAATAATATCATCTCTTCAGTATCAAAAAATAACTCTTTGACATTTTTTTTTATTGTGATAAAATATAAGTGTAAGGAGTGGATGTACAAATGATTGAGAAATTAAAAAAATTCAGCATAAAACACTGGTGGATATATTCCGTTTTAATTGGAATTGTGGTTGCCGTGTTTTTCTATTCGACGAGAAAAGAAAATCTGAGATTTGTTTTTGATGAAGTATATGAATTTATGAAGATAGTTGTGGAAACTTCTCCGGGGTATTAATATGAAAAATGAAATGAATTTAGAAAAAATTCCATATGTAAAAATAATACTTTTCGCCGTCTTATTTTCATTAATATTTACTGAGCTCTTTGTTACAATTGGAAAAGAGAAAGTAATTGATGCAAAAATAACACAGGTCGACATTGAAAATGAAGATTCAGATGAAATCTATGATAAAATCTGGAAAATGTGGGATTTTTTTGGAAGTGCATCAATGCATAGTTCCGAAGTATTAGAAGAAGAAAAGAAGAACTACGAATTTTACGCTCCAACGGATGAGAGGCTCTTCAGCGAAGTGTTTATGGATCCCGAAAAATTTTATGAAAATCGCAAGAACGGAACTTTAAACAACAAGATTATATTTGAAATAAGTATGCTTATGGAAAAGTGTACAAGATTGAGAGATGAAAAGAAGATTAATGTGCTCAGTTTTGAGTATAAGGGGGAGGAGATTAGGTTTCCCATAGGGCTAGGAATCACCAGATAAAAAAATTCTTGCTAAAATGGCGAAAAAGGCTTGTTTCGCCCCCACTCTCATTGCGACGTGCGTTTAAGCACGTCTCACTCGAGTGTTGTCTGTACTGCACCTTTTTCATCCATTTTATCTAAGAATTTACAGTAGAACTGTTCTTGCTAAAATTGCGAATTAGGGTGAGATATAATACGTCGCTTCTTGCAAAGCGGCGTCATTCATCCATTTTAGCGAAGAATTTAGGGTAAAAATAACAATTATAATATTGAGGAGAAAGGTGGGTTTCGCCTACACTTGAGTGTTGTCTGTACTGCGCCTTTTTCATCCATTTTATCTAAGAATTTGACAATAGAACTGTTCTTGCTAAAATTGCGAATTAGGGTGAGATATAATACGTCGCTTCTTGCAAAGCGGCGTTATTCATCCATTTTAGCGAAGAATGTGGTGTGAACTATATAATAAAAATACCTTGAGATTGATTAAAAATCATCTTGAGGTATTTTTTGTCGAGGTGTTTGTACGCTGCTGTAACGGCGGGTTCTGCGAATCCTGCCGCCATATATTACATGTATTAAATTTGGAACATTACCAACAACGTTGTGTTTTAAAATATATAAACCACCCTAATAATATAATAAATAAGTCTTTCTTCGCTCTGTGCGTTTCCCAAAAAGTAGCGTCGGGGGCACAATCGACGTCATCGACTCATTTCTCCTGTTCGTCGAAATATCGTCGGACGTCTTTGTATAAGACCTACCATCGTATTTTTGATTTTTCAAATCAAAAATTACGGGTTAGGTCTTTAACATTGCGACGCCCATTTTTGTGTATTTGAAATATGTATGCAAACTAACAACGCTGCTTAAATACAATATCGAAACAAAACCATAAAATACCAATCAATTCCAAACCTAAGGGACAGCATTTTATTTCATTAAAGAATTTTTGTTTTTGGATAAACTCTTTAAAATTCTTTGATTATATGTTAAAATATATTTTAGGAGGGTTTAAATGATAAAAGTATATTCAGAAATCGGACCACTTAAAAAGGTCATTTTAAAAAGACCGGGGAAGGAACTCCTTAATCTTGAACCGGATATGCTCGAAGAGCTTTTGTTTGATGAAATTCCTTATCTTGCACAAGCCCAAGAAGAACATGATGTTTTTGCGCAAATTTTCAGAGAAAACGGAACTGAAGTTTATTATCTCGAAGATTTAGCAGGTGAAGCAGTCAAAGACGCTTCTGTCAAGGAAGAGTTTATCGATGAATTCATTAGAGAAGCTCATGTTGTCGATGAAAGAGAGATAAAGTTTTTAAAGGATTTACTTGGTGAACTTGAAGGAAAAGAGTTGATAGAACGTACAATGTCCGGCATTAGAAGGGAGGAACTCCCGAAATATGAAGCCGTGACTCTTTATGATTTTCTCGCAAAGGATGATTTTTTCATCACAAAACCTATGCCGAATCTTTATTTTACAAGAGACCCGTTCGCACTTATGGGCTCAGGTGTTTCTTTAAATAAGATGTGGAGTGACATAAGAAACAGAGAAACTATTTACGGTAAATATATTTTTAAATACAATAAAGATTTTAAAGATGTTCCGTTCTATTATGACAGGGGAGAGAAGTTTTCTATTGAAGGCGGAGATGAACTCGTGCTTTCAAAGGACTGTCTTGCTATCGGCATAAGCCAAAGAACTTCCGCAAAGGGACTCGAAACTTTCGCAAAGAGGGCGCTTGATATCGGCGAATTCAAAAAGGTTATGGCTTTTGTAATTCCGAAGAAGAGAGCTTTTATGCACCTCGACACTGTTTTCACAATGATTGACAGAGATGTTTTCACAGTCCATCCGGGAATTGAAGGACCGCTTGAAGTTTTTGAAATAACAAAGCCGGGCGAAGATTTGCACGTAAAGAGAATTGAACAAGATCTCAAAACTCTTCTTTCAAATGAACTTGGAGTGGATGTAAAACTTATAAGATGCGCCGGAGGAAATCCTATAGATTCAAGACGTGAACAATGGTCTGACGGTTCGAACACCCTCGCGATAAAACCGGGAGAGGTTATCGTTTACGACAGAAATGATGTTACAAATGAAATATTAGACAAGGAAGGCGTAAAGCTTCATGTAATGAAATCCGGAGAACTAAGCCGTGGCCGTGGAGGCCCGAGATGCATGAGTATGCCGGTTGTAAGAGAAGATATATAGTAGAGAAGGGACCGGTTCTCGTCGGTCCCTTTAATTTTAAGGAGAAAAAGATGGCACCGAGAAGAAATAGAGAAAAAACTTTGATGATACGTTTTTTTGTTTACATAGTACTATTGTATTATTTGTATGTGCTTTTTAAGACATCAATATTCAATAGATTTTTTTCGAACAACCTCATGAGAGGTCTTGTTTATGTGCCTTTTTCATCGGGCATGTTCAGTTTGGAATCCATTTCCACCTCGGTCGGCATAAGAAAGCTTTTGGGACCGGTTTTGATTTTCGTTCCGATGGGATTAATTTTGCCTCTCGCACACGACAAGACAAAAAAGTTTTGGATCGTTATTTTGATTTCCGCAACTTTCAGTTTGGGAATTGAAATTTTGCAATATATTACGAAGACGGGCATAACGTCGATTGACGATTTTATTTTAAACATTTTGGGCGCAACGCTCGGATTTTTGGCGTACAAATTGTTGAGGGAGGTTTTTATTTATGGTTAACATAAAAAATATAAAAAGAAATATTTTAATTTATTTATTTGTATTTTTTTCGATTGTAACTCCTTTTCATATAGCATTTGCAGAAAACGATGACATTCCGGTTGTTGATGGTCTCGAAATTCCGTACATGGTCTACGACAGAGCGGCGGGTGAGAGCATTGTAAAGAATATGGAAACCGAAAAAATCGCCATCGCATCAATCACAAAACTTATGACCGCATATTTGACATATGAGGCAATAAAAAACAATGAAATTGCGATGGACACAAAATACACATACACACAGGAAGAACTCGATTTGTATCTTCGCGGCTCCGACGTGCCGATTGAAAGGGGAGCAACTCTCGATGTGAACGAGCTTCTACATCTTTTGCTTATTCGCTCGGCAAACAGCTCCGCACTTGCGCTTTCGAAAGTGATTTCCGGAAGTGAGGATGCATTTGTCGAAAAGATGAACAAAAAAGCGGCGGAACTCAATATGAACGACACGCATTTCATAAATTGCCACGGTCTTCCAATCATACAAACCGACGAGCAAAATATGTCGACGCTTGTCGACCTCAATATTCTTGTGAATAAACTTTTGGATGATTTTCCGGAAATTCTCGAGATTACAAAACTCAAGGAATACACAATTGAGCGATTAAATTTGAAAACCGTTTCGACAAATCCGCTTTTGGGAACGGGTTCGATCGACGGACTTAAAACCGGAACGACGACAAAGGCGGGGAGATGTCTTATTGCAACTGCAACCGAAGATATGAGCGGACTCGACGAAAAAAGGCGCGTTATTTCATATGTATTCGGGGCGGCAAACGAAAAAGAAAGGGGCATTGTGAGTCTCGGACTTTTAAATTATGCGCTCGACGAATATGTTTATAAGCGAGTTGTGACGGGAAAAGAAAGCTATAGTCTTGAACTTGACGGAATAAATTTTCAAAAGGACAAGATTGGACTCATGCCTAAAGCGGCGTGCGACAAACTTCTCGATGTGAACAGCACATATAAGCTCAGAATCGAGTATTTGGAGCCGGGCAAGGAAACAATTCCTGAGGGCGAGGTGCTCGGAAGTATAACACTTGTAAAAGACGGCGAGTCGATTGAAAAAATAGACTTGGTTACGGTCGAAGAAGTAAAGAGAAGCGGTTTCTTTAAAAGACTTTGGAAAAAAATAAAATCAAAATTTTAGAGGTGAAAATGAAAGTTCTAGTTTTATACAATTCGGAAACGGGAAACACGAAGAAAGTCGCAGAGGCGATTTGTGAAGAATTTAAAGGCGAAGCGAAGCTGATGGAGACGAAGTCGATAAAGGATATTTCCGAAATCGATGGATACGAATATATATTTATCGGATTTTTTGTGGACAAAGGCTATCCCGACGAACCGACAATGGAATTGTTGCCGAAATTGAAAGAGAAAAAGCTTGGACTCTTCTCGACACTCGGCGCATATCCTTATTCGATGCAGGCATTTCGAGTCTTTGCGAGAGCGGAAGAAGTGCTCGATAAGTCGAATAGAATTGAGGGTTGCTACATTTGTCAGGGGCGAGTGAGCGACGAAAGTTTAAAGAGAATTGCGGCACTTCCGCCGGACGATCCGAAGCACTCAAAAAAGTCGACGCTTAGACGGGAAATCGGAATGAGTCATCCGGATTCGGAAGACCTCGAAAATGCGCGGAAGATTTTTAGAAATATAGTGGACAGAGATTTGAAGGGATTTTAACTGCAACTTTGATTGCAGTTTTTTTATTGTGAAATTGATTTATCTGAGCATTTGAAATTGAAATAGTATAGTGATATAATAGAATTGATAGGGAAATGTTATATTAGAAATACATAATTGCAAAATATTATGGAGTGATTTTTATAAAAAAGGAGAAACAAATACCTAAATAGTTTTAGATGATTAATAAAAAGTGTTTGAAATCTACAATGTACAGATAATCCCTACAAGAGGTTTTAAGAAATATGACGTTAAAACGTCACAAATTGAAAAAGTATTGAATAAAAATGTTATATATGTTAACATAAAGTTAACGATAGTGTATTAAAACGATTACAAAATAGGAGTTATTTATGAACGATAACTTAGATATTTATTATTTATCCGGATATGATATTTTAAAGAAAATGATAACAAATCTGAAGTTTGAAAAAAATATAAGGGTCAAAGATTTTCAATTTAAAGAATACGACGAGGACTCTGTATTTTTAATTAATTCAGCATACATAGATTTTTTAAAAGAATTTATACAAAAACACAATAAAAGAACGTATATATACAGCCACGGGTTTTCATATTATAGCTATATGAAGACGGAGACATTGGGAGCAAATTATTTTTATGTAATAGATGATTATGAAGTTGTAAAAGAATTTTTAACTAAACTTGTCAACTTAGAAGAAATAAATATAAATAGAGATAAAAACTTTTTTAGTTTTGAAGATATGGAACTTATAAAGTATTATACAATGAGCGACGGCTTTAGTGACGTTGCTGAAAAGTTTTTCTATAGTCAGAAAGGCCTTTCATCCAAGTTCTCGCGAATTTATAAAAGACTTGGTATAAGAGGATTTAATCAGTTGTATATGGCAAGTATTAAAAGAAATTTATTTTCTAGGGATGATTTCTTGCAATATTTATTTTATACAAGTATTTCTTAGCAGGAGAAATTATATAAGAAAGGAGATATTATATGAGAATAGGATATGAAGATGCAAACACAATCAATAGACATGCTTTTGTTTTGGAGTTGATTGTCCTAGTGTTTGTGGCAATTTATACAATCCATATGATTCTTTGCCCGAAAGGATTTGTTTTTTCATATAATGAAGCAGACGGAATATATTATGTGGAAACGGAAAATTTGAGATTAGATGACAGGAGATAGAATCATGAAAAAAGATTTGAGAGCTGCAAATATTAGGTTTTCTTTTAATTTGCTTACACTTATTTTTATTTTGTTTTTAGTAAGTAATTTCCACACGACTTTCAGGTCGAGAGTTGCGATTGCGGATGTGGAAAAGGAAACGATAGAACTTAGCGAAAAAGAAATTGCAGATTTAAAAACTTTGACATACTATTACGACGCGACTTTGTCAAAGCCTACAAGCAAAGAGAGAGAAAAAAAGGATTGGATCGCTCCGGCAAACGATGCGCTTTTCAGCTCGGTTTTTACGGATATGGATACATTCTTTGAACTCAGAAAAAAATATATATTAAACAAGAAAAATCTTTCGAGGATAAATAATATAATAAAAAAAGCGATTGAAAACTACGATGGAAAGACTATGTCGACTATAAGTTTTGAATATAAGGGATACAAGTTTAAGTTTCCTATAAGTGTTGAGAGAAGTGTTTCACGATAATTATCTATTAAAAGTTAATTTATCAATCGAAGAGTGAGTTTAAAATTATGAAAATTTTAGGAGGGATTTATATGGAAAATGGTCGCTATGAAAAATTTAAACTGAGAAACAAATGGCTTATTAAGGGTATTAGGACGGCACTCAATGTTTATTTTATTGCCCTGTCTATCATTTGTATTATAAAACTTGTCTACTTTATGCGGCAGCCGCTAAGGTTCAGTTACAAAAGTTATTTGAACTACCCGTTCTATGAAGTTGAAGTTTATAGGGATCCAACGAGGCATTTTTAATGATAAGAAAATTTTTAAAAGATATTATACCGAAAAGTTTCTATGTTTATCTTTTGCTATTCTTTTTCTTTCTTTTTGTTACAAATGCACCGGAAACTTTAAACGCGAGCCTTTATTTTAGAGATGTGGAGATGACGGACGATGAGTATCGCGATTTGCTTCATGTGATTCTTTACTATAAAGAAATTTGTAAAAATGAATTAAGTGAAGAAAGTATTGAAGAAAAGTGGATTGGTCCTAAGAACACAGAGCTTTTCAGCAACGCATTCACGGACAAGGATGTATTTTTGGAACTTCGAAAGAAAAACATATTGAACCGAAAAAATCTACAAGAAATGACGCAAATGATGGAAAAAGGGTGGTCACGCTATGACGGTGAAAAAATGTGTACAATAAGTTTTAATTACGATGGTTACGAGTTCAAGTTCCCATATTACCCTGAGGACAAAATTAGATATTTGGAATAAATCTGTTGGAAAATCTCCGACAGATTTTTTGTTGTAAACATTTACAGCTTGAGTCATAACAAAACTATACAATATCGGGCATATTTAGTATATAAAGAGAATGTTTTTATTAAATTGGGTTTTATTTGTGTAAATTTTACACAGTTTTAATATTTGAAGTTTATAATTTTATTGGATATAAAATGTAATTTATATGAGGTGGAATATGAGAAAAATCGCAATCATAGATATCGGTTCGAACACAATAAGGATGTCGCTTTTCAATGTGGAGGGCGATGAATTTTACGAGCTTTTAAACAAAAAGACCACGGCGGGGCTTGCAAGTTATGTCAAAAAGGGTTTTCTTTCGAGAGACGGGATTGAAAAGCTACTAAGAATTTTAAAAGGTTTAATAAAGACTGCAAAGGTTTTGGGTTTCGAAGAGATAAAAATCTTTGCAACCGCATCTCTTAGAAATATTTTAAATATCGAAGAAGTGAAGGAGATTTTAAAGAGAGAGATTGAGGAGCCGGTTGAGATTGTTTCGGGAGTCGACGAAGCATATTTCGGTTATTTGGGAGTCAAGGAAAAGTACGACGTTTCAAGCGGACTTATCGTCGACATCGGCGGCGGTTCTACGGAAATCACCTCGATTGAGGCGGGGAAGACGGTATACAACAATTCGATTCCGCTCGGGTGTTTAAATCTGTTTAAGAAATATAGCTCGGGGATTTTCATTCCGAAGAAAAGCATTGAAAGAGCGGAGAAATATGTCGTAAAAAAATTCGAGCCGATTTACAGCGAGAATTTAAAAAGTGACGAACTTTATGGAGTCGGCGGAACGATAAGAGCGGTTTCGAACGTGATTATGGAGATGAAGTCGCTCCAATCAAACAAGATGATCAAGTCGGAGTTTGTTTTTGAACTTTACGACAAATTAAAAAAGAAGGACAAAAAAACATACGAATATGTTTTGAAGGTTTCGCCTGAAAGAGTTCACACAATTTTTCCGGGGACTATAATTTTGATGGAAATTTTAAGGATGTCCGAAGCGAAGACGGTTTATGTTTCGAAGTTCGGCGTTAGAGAAGGAGTTTTGACAAATTATTTGAGCGAGGGGAGAAAATGAGCGATATAGATTTAAATGCGAGAGAAAATTTGTATAAGAAGTTACCGAAAATGGAAACCTACACCCAAAACAGAGAACTGTCATGGCTAAAGTTCAACGAAAGGGTGCTTGAAGAGGCGACTATAAAAAATGTGCCGATTTACGAAAGACTCAAGTTCATTGCAATTTTCGTTTCAAATCTCAAGGAGTTTTTTATGGTTCGAATCGGAAGTCTTTCGGATCTTCAAAAACTTAAAGAACCGCCGCGCGATTCGCGCACGAATATGACGCCGGAAGAGCAACACGAAGCATGTTTGGAAGCGGTGAGAAGACTATACGGTTTGAAGGACGAGGTTTTTTTCGATGTGGAAAATGAGCTCAGAAAAGAAGGCATTCAAAATGTTTCATTTGAGGAGCTCACGGAAGATGAAAAGAAATACGCACTGAAACTTTTTAAATCGCGAATCGAGCCGATTTTAAGTCCGATGGTAATTGCGAGAAATCACCCTTTTCCATTTCTTGAAAACAATGAACTCTATATTACATGCGAGCTGAAATCGCCTGTTGAAGAAAAGGGGACTTTCGGAATTTTAAATATTCCTGAAACGCTGCCGAAGTTTTTTAAGTTGGGAGACGAAGGCACGAGATATATTTTGACCGAAAATATAGTTTTAAATTTTTTGGACAAGATTTATACGGAGTTTAAAATCGAGGACAAGTGCGTTATAAGTGCGACGAGAAATACGGACCTCACGATTGACGACGAGGAAGTCGGCGAGGAAGAGTATGTAACGCAGATGAGAAATATTTTGAAAAAAAGAAAGAGGCTCGGATGTGTAAGAATGACTTCGTCAAAAGAGTTGAGCCCGAGAATGAAAAAATTTTTTATGGCAAATCTCGACATAAAAGAAAACGAAATTTTTGTCACAAAAACTCCGCTCAATATGGACTATGCTTTTAAACTTTCGAGCATAATCGACGAAGAGACTTTAAAAAAAGTTTCATATCCTCCATTTAAAGGTGGACTTAACAGTGCGATAAAACCGACAGAGTCGATTATTTCGCAGGTTATGGACAAGGACTTTCTCTTTTTCTATCCGTACGACAGCATGGAGCAGTTTATTAAGATTTTGGAAGAGGCGGCGAACGACCCGGATGTTTTATCCATAAAGATTACGATTTACAGGCTCTCGAAAAATTCGAAAGTTGTGCAAAATCTTGTGCGCGCAGCGGAAAATGGAAAAGATGTGACGGTTCTTATGGAGCTTCGGGCGAGATTTGACGAAAAGAACAATATCGACTACAGCGAAGAGCTTTTCAATGCGGGCTGCAATGTTCTTTACGGCACTGAAGGTTTCAAGGTGCACTCGAAAATCTGCCTTATAACGAAAAGGTCGAAATCCGGAGAGCCAATATATATAACGCAAATCGGAACGGGAAACTACAACGAGTCGACGTCGAAACTCTACACCGACATAAGCTTCGTCACATCGGACAAAGCGATTGGAGAGGATGCAACGCAGTTTTTTAAGAATATGTGTCTCGGAAAACTTGACGGCGTTTACAATAAACTTTTGCAGTCGCCGTCGACGGTAAGGTCATCGATCATAGATATGATTTTTGAGGAAATCGAAAAGGGAGCAAAGGGAAGAATCTTTATGAAGATGAACAGCTTCACCGACCGCGAAGTGATTCGTGCGCTTGCGCTCGCCTCGATGATGGGTGTGCAAGTAAGGCTCATGATAAGGGGAATTTGCTCGATCGTTCCGGGCATTCAAAATGTGACGGAAAATATAGAAGTTCGAAGCATTGTCGGAAGATTTCTCGAGCATTCGAGAATTTATAAATTCGGCGAGGGTGTTGATGAAAAAATCTACATCGGCTCCGCGGATATGATGACTAGAAACACAATTCGAAGAGTCGAGATTTTGGCTCCGATTGAAGCGCCGTATTTAAAAAACAGATTGAACGGATTTATCGAAAGACAATGGAAGGACAACGAAAACGCAAGGCGTTTAAAAAATGACGGTCAATATGATATAATATATAGAGAAGTTTCTGAAGTGCCATTTAATTCGCACAAGAAAGAGATGGAAATAAGCATGAACGACAAATATGAGGAGCCGGTCAAGCTTAGTTTCATAGAGAAAATCACTAAATTTCTGAGAGATGAAGGGTGGATCAGATGAGAATAAAACTCGAAAATATTACGAAGATTGACAAAGCGGACGTTGTTGTCGACGGAATAACCGTTATTGCCGGCGAAAACAGTTCGGGAAAGAGCACGGTCGGACGTGTGCTTTACAGCATTTTTGACTGCGGACGAAAGCCGACGAATGAGAATATAGAAAAGAGAATTGCGGACGAATTTAACGGTGCGGTTTACAATTTCAATGCAAAAAATGACGGCAAGATAATTTTTTCAGCGGAGCATATCGAAGGGGAAATCGATGTGACGGAGTCGAAAATAGAAGCGAGAATTGAGGGGGAAAACAATTATCACTCGATTTATCTTGACGACCCGCACATTTTGGATGTGCCGATGGATTCGATTGAACATTTGAAATCTTTTTATCCGAAACACAGAATCGACTTGCAAAAAAAGCTCGTTTCAAAAAACAAAACTGTCGACGGGAGCGAAATTACCGGACGAATTTATGAAAAAGTTGAGGGAACGCTCACCGAAAAGGACGGACGTTTTTGGTATGAAACAAAAAACAAAAAGACTGTGGACATAAGAAATACATCGTCGGGAGTGAAGACGCTTTTGATTGTTGCACGCTTGATTGAAAACGGTTGGATTGATGAAAATACGATTCTCGTTTTGGACGAGCCGGAAATTCATCTTCATCCGGAGTGGCAACTCTTTTTTGCAAAAATCATTGTCGAGATAAATAAAACGATGAAGAGCAAAATTGTTTTAAACACGCACAGTCCGTATCTTTTGAATGCAATCGAAGTATATTCCGAGAAAAATAATATTTATAAAAATTTGAAATTCTATTTCAGCGAAAACGAGGGGAATTTCGCAATAATAAGAGACTATACCGAAAACGTCGAGAAAATTTATAAGAAACTTGTAAATCCGTTTTTAAAACTCGACGATGAGGCATATCAAGATGAATGATTTATTTAAAAAACACTTACGCACTCTGAAACTCATCTCCGTGGACAACCACAACCCTTCCGATGTAGAATATATGACGGAGTCGGAATATGTTGCGATTGATTTCGATGCGGTCAAGGACGACTATGTGATGAGACTCGACACTTATGTAAATCCGAAAAGTATCGATGCGCTCGTTTTTCACGAAAACCACGCGACTATGATTGAATTTAAAAACGGCATTGTGGATAAGGCTTTAATAAACTCTATTATTGATAAAATGCTAAATTCCGTGATTATGTATGCGGACATCACGGGCGAAACGATTGCGCACGCGAGAGAAAATGTGGATTTTATTCTCGTTTATAACTACGAAAAAAATCCGTTCAATATAAAGGAATATCGCCAAAACAAATACAGGGATGCGTTTGTTCGAAAACTTTCCGAGAAGGCGAAGGAGAGATATACCCAGTTCGGACTCGCAAGATATGAGGGTTATATCTTCAGGCATGTCTACACATATTCGAAGCGCGATTTTAAAAATGAATTTACGGATAAACTCGAAGACCAATAGCCGATTGGTCTTTTATTATTTTACAAAATAAGTTATAATGTATAAGAGGTGAAATATTTTGAAACTTGGTATTGTAGGGCTTCCAAATGTTGGAAAGAGTACCCTTTTTAATGCGATTACAAATAATAAGGCGGATGCGCAAAACTATCCGTTCTGTACGATAGACCCGAACGTCGGTGCGGTAAACGTTCCGGACGAAAGACTTGACGTGCTTTCAAAGCTTAACAATTCTAAAAAGATTGTGCCGGCGGTTATTGAATTTTACGACATTGCCGGACTTGTCAGAGGCGCGAGCAAGGGAGAAGGGCTCGGTAATAAATTTTTGAGCCATATAAGAAGCGTGGATGCAATTGTTCACGTTCTGAGAGCTTTTGATGACGAAAACATCGTGCACGTCGACGGAAGTGTCGACCCGGTTCGAGACATCGAAACGATTGACACGGAACTTTTACTTGCGGATATGCAAATGATTGAAAATATTCTTCCGAAGTTTGAAAAGCAAGCGAGAGCGGACAAGAGTCTTAAATCGGAACTCGAAGTGCTTCAAAAAGTAAACGACTGCTTGAACAACACAAAACCGGTGAGAAGTCTCGGATTAAATGAAGATGAAAAGAAAGTTTTGGCGGGCTATCAATTTTTGACTGCAAAGCCGCTCATTTATGTTGCAAATGTGAGCTACGATGATTTGGTTTCGGGCGACAACAAATATGTCGACGCAATCAGAGAATACGCTTCAAATACGGGCGAAGAAGTTTTGACCGTCTCCGTAAAAATCGAAGAAGAGCTGAGTGAGCTTTCAAACGATGAAAAGAAAGAATTCTTGAGCGAAATGGGTCTTAAAGAATCGGGACTCGACAAACTTGTCAAGGCAAGCTACAAAACGCTCGGACTCATGAGCTTTTTGACCACAGGTGAACAGGAAACAAGAGCTTGGACAATCAAGCAAAACACAAGGGCACAAGACGCTGCCGGAAAGATTCACTCGGATATCGCACGCGGATTTATTCGTGCGGAAATCGTAAACTACGACACGCTTGTTGAACTCGGCGGTTCGCTTGTTAAGGCGAGAGAAGAAGGAAAAGTTCGTCTTGAAGGCAAGGACTACATCATGCAGGAAGGCGACGTCGTTCTCTTCAGGTTTAATGTTTAATGAAAAGAAAATTTTTAGTCTTATTGTGTGCGATTTCGGTTATTTTTTCGGGATGCAGTATCGTTGAAGAATACGGCAGAGGAACGCTTGAAAATAAAGAGATAAAGAAATCGGACGAGATGTCGCCGATTTTGGAAGACGAAGACGATATGGCGGAAACGGATGTGGATGAAACAAATGAGGACACAGGCGCGGAAGTCGACGATTCTTCCGATGTTAAATCTAAAGAAACCGCAAAAGCCGAAGTTGAAACACCGAAAAAAGACGAAACCGCGACAAATGAGTCGAAAGAAGATAAAAAATCCGAAGTTCAACCGAAAAAAGAAATCGAGGAAAAGAAATCCGAAGATTCGAAAAGTGATGACAAGTCGGAAGTAGAAAATAAAAAGTCGGAGGACAAAAAAGCTGATAAAAAGTCCGACGAAAAGAATAATGAAAATAAGGACACAAATAAAGCAGCCGACAAAAATGCGGATAAAAAAGAATCGGTCGATATAGTTTCGTCAAAAAATGACGACCCTCCTGCGGAGCCGGTCAAAAATGAAGAGCCGGTTAAAAAGGAATCGGGCGACTACTCTTCGCTTTCAAATGAAAAAGCGGGTTGGTGGTTCAATCCGAAAAAAGCGGGCGGAAACGGCAAGAGCACAATTCCTGAAAAGACGGCAAATCTTTTAAACAAATACAACGGAATCTGGCAGGCAAAAACCGACGAGAAAGTAATGTATCTAACGTTCGACGAAGGTTATGAATATAACAACAACACCGCGAAAATTTTGGACACATTAAAGGCGAAAGGTGTAAAGGCGGCGTTTTTTGTTACGGGAGCTTATGTAAAATCGAATCTCGACCTTGTGAACCGAATGGCGAACGAGGGACATCTCGTTTGCAACCACTCGGTCAACCACTTGAACCAAGTCGAGGCGATAAAAAATCCGAAAAAGCTCGAGGACGACATTGCGGGACTCCAAACTCTCTACAAAGAGAAAACGGGAAACAATCTTGCGAGTTTTTTGAGACCGCCGGAAGGTGTCTACAGCGAAAGAACGCTCAAATTTATAAACGATATGGGATATCGTCCTGTGTTTTGGAGCTTTGCATACAAAGACTGGCTGCGCGACAATCAACCCGACAAAAAGTTCGCAATTGAAAAAATCACCGGACAATTTCATCCGGGAAGCGTGCTTCTACTGCACGCCGTTTCAGATACGAACGCGGAAATTTTGGGAGAGATTATCGACCAAGCCGTGAATATGGGCTATAGATTCGGGAGCTTATACGAATTGTAAGCGCTATAATTTAATATATAAAAATTGTTTATTAATGGATTTCTATTTTACTTATCTACACATTGTGTTTAGGTAAAAGAGCAAGTCCATTTTTGTTTAAGCATAAATCAAAAGAATTACAAAATGTAATATATAGTTTAATTGATATAAGATATTTAAATAGAAGATGACAAATGTATTAAGATAATCTATCAAAAAAACGCTAAAGATATTGAATTGGATAAATATGTATGATATAATTATATCATACATAGAAGGAGGCAATATGAAATTCATAATTAAGAATCTGTCAAAAAGTTATGGAGACAAAGAAGTTTTAAAAGACTTGTCATACACTTTTGAAAAGGGAAAAATTTATAGTGTCATAGGAAGAAACGGAACCGGGAAGACAACGCTTTTTCATTGCTTAAACGGCGAGGAAAAGTATGAGGGACCGGTGCCTCAGATCGAAGAGGACGGAGTTATTCGGGAATTAAAAGAGGAGGACATATATCTTGTAAGCGATTCTCCGATTTTGCCGGAGTTTTTGACGGGAAGAGAATTTATCGACGCATTTGTTAAACTCAATAAAAACGCTGACCACAGTCTCGACACGGAAAAGCTTTTCGATTTGTTTAATATAAACGAAAGCGATAGAAATGTACTTATTAGAGAATATTCTTTCGGCATGAAAAACAAAGTGCAACTTATGTGTGCGTTTATTTTGAAACCGAAAATTATTCTTTTGGACGAGCCGCTCAGCTCTTTCGACATAATCGTGAGCCACGATATAAAAGAAATGCTGATTTCGATGAAGAGCGAGCACATAATAATTATGTCGACGCATATTGTTCAGCTTGCAACGGATGTGAGCGATGAGCTTGCGATTTTGAAGAACAAAAAGCTGAACGTTGCGCACTACGACGGAGACAGAAGCGATTTGAAAGCATTTGAAGATTATTTGATAGGTGAAATATAATGTTTTATGAATTGCGTTCTCTAAAACAATTGATGAGCACAAATGCCTTTATCAACTTTTTGTCGAAGTTGCCGGGTTTAAAAATTCTTTCATTTAAAAAACTGTATAAAAACACAGGACTCAAAAAAATTCTTGCGAGTTTAGGGTTTTTATTCGAGCTTATAAAAGAAACCATTATACCGTCGATTTTTACGGCATTGATTTTCTGGCGTTTATTCGTTCGACTCGGCATTGACAATATATCGATAAAACTTTTGTCTTATATTTTGATTGCGGTCATCGCATCGAAGATATCGAAGCCGACATTTTTGATACACAATGAAGACGACTATATATTTTTGAATTTGTTTTCAATCAACTCGCGGGTTTATTATTTAAATAAAATTTTTACGAACATCGTGATTTCGATTTTGGCAAACTTCCCGGCGACATATTATGTGTTCCAAGATTTGGGAATCGCCCTGAAACTGGCGGTTTTAAACTTGGCGTCGATGCTTCTTGTAAATATGATATATTTAACATATATCAAAAAAAGGGAGACTCTTCCGAAATCTGAAATCAGGGCGCTCATATCGGCATTATTTGTTATTCTCGGCGGTTTAGTAATATTTTTGAGAGTTGATTTAAATCTTGACGACAGAATTTTGAACATTCTTGCGATAGCTTCCGCAATTATTTCAATTTTCGGAATCGCATTTATTTTAAAATATAAAAACTATCCCGCTCTAAAAAGAATTACCGCAAATTCATCGGGACAAGTGGTTAAGATGAGTGTAACCACGACGATTAACGAAGACAGCTCACAATATCATGTGTCCAATGCGGAGGAAATTCAAAATTTTCAAAACAAATACAAAGATGTCGACCCGGCAAAATATATCGACATGGCATTTTTCAGCAGATACAAAAAAGTTTTTAAAAAGAATCTAAGAAGCAATTTTTCGGGAAGTATCGCCATACTCATAATTTATTCGATTGCTATTAAGATAGGAATTATAAAAAAGCCTCAAAGCTTTTCGGATATAAGCGGACTTGCGATTGCGTTTGCCGTCGGCACGGGATATTCCGCAGGCCTTCTTCAAATGTGTTTTAGAAATGTGGACAGAATACTTTTGAAAAATAAAATTTTGACCGAACAGGGGCTCTATGAATCGCTAAAATATCGTATAAGAATGCTTATAAAATCCAGCTTTTTTGATTTACTCAGTGTAGGATTGGGATTTTTGATTTTGATATTTTTAAACGGTTTGAAATTTGAACCTATTGAATTTGCAAGGATTATGGCTGCATATTTGGCGATGATGGCAAGCATGGGACTTGTTGAAATTATGGTTTATTATATTTTCTCGCCTTATTCAGCGGAGCTCAATGTAAAATCACCGGCGTACAAAGTTGTGAGATTTATTAGCGGACTTGTATTTGCACTCTTCATTTTAAAAAATGCAAATATATTAAATATCGAAAAATATATTTATATTGCATTCGGAGTAACTGTGCTGATATTTTTATTCGCAAAAAAATATTTCATTCGCACTTTCAGACTCAGATATTAAACATTTCAAGCAAACTCATTTTACGGGTTTGCTTTTTTATTAGACAAATTTCATCGGTTATTATATAATATATGTAGCGAAAGCGCGAGGAGGCAATATGATTATCAAGGGCAGTATCGAAAGAATAATTTATAAAAATGACGACAACGGTTTTGCCGTGTTTCTTTTTGATACGGAAGATGGTGACATCATTTGCACCGGAAACATTCTCTCGCCGAGCGTCGGAATTCCTTTGGAGCTCGAGGGGGACATTGTCGTTCATGCGAAATACGGAGAACAGTTCAGCTTTACGAGTTATAAAGTTTTGGACGATATGAGCGCCGCCGGAGTTTACAACTATCTTAAGTCGGGAAATCTTCCATACATCGGCGAAGAAGTTGCGAAGGAAATTGTGGACAAATTCGGAGAGGACACAATGGATATGCTCGAAAACAATCCGGAAAAACTTTTGACGATAAAGGGAATCGGTCCGAAAAAATTACATAAGATAAAGGAAGCTTTGGAAATCGGAAAGCTTGCAAGAAAGTCGATTGTCGACCTTGCGGAGCTCGGCATTTTCGGGCAGGACGCATATAATATCTACAATATTTATCAGGACAATGCAAGAAGCATGATTATGGATGATCCGTATCGCCTCATAAAAGATGTGCGCGGTTTCGGCTTTTTTAAAGCGGACAGAATTGCGCGCACTGTGGGCATCGGCGAGCTCGACATAAGAAGAGTGCAAGCGGCGATAATGTACGTCATTTACGATTCGAGACTGGAGGGAAATATTTTTCTCTATGAGAGCGAAATAAGAACTCGATTAAAACGCCTTTTAAAAAAGGAAACACCGGACTTTGACGTTGCGCTCCAGGAGCTCATAATAAAGGGCGACGTTGTAAGAAAGCCGTCGACGGGAGAGCCTATGATTTATCCGACGGTTTTAAATGCGATTGAAAACAGCGCCGCAAGTAAAACCGTTCAGCTCATAAAAAGACCGAAGCCTTTCAGAGCGGGCGTTAAGGAAATACTTGAAAATCTTTTCTCGAGCAAGGATATATCATACGACGTAACACAAAAACAGGCGATTGAGATGGCTCTTTTAAACAATATTGCAATCATAACCGGCGGACCGGGAACGGGAAAGACCACGATTGTTCGTGCAATTCTCGAAGGCTTGCGGGAGCTGAAACTCAGTTTTGTTTTGGCGGCACCGACGGGGCGTGCGGCGAAGAGGCTCGAGGAAAGCTCGGGAGTCGAAGCGGCGACACTACACAGACTTCTTAGTTTGAGACCGTCAGACGATGACGACAATTTTATAATGGACGTCGAGGACATAGACGCCGACGTTGTTATTGTCGACGAGATGAGTATGGTAGATATAAATCTCTATCAAAAGCTGTTGGAGTCGATGGGAGATGACACATCGCTCATTATGGTGGGAGATGCGGACCAGCTTCCGAGCGTCGGACCGGGAAATGTTTTAAAGGATCTCCTTCGAGTTGACGAGATGCCGAAGGTGAAGCTCGAAACGATTCACAGAACTGTCGATACAAGTGAGATTGCGGTTGTTGCAAAGACCGTAAAAGAGGGCGGTGAGCCGAAATTTAATGAAAAGGATTCGGACGTTTTCTTTTTGGATGAATACAACGAAGAGGACTTCCTAAATGAATTGGTTGAACTTGTGGACACGAGACTGCCGAACCACTACGGTTTTGACAAATTCAACGATATTCAAATCCTTTCTCCGACGAGAAAAGGTGAAATCGGAGTGAACAATTTAAATCTCGTGCTCCAGGAAAAATTGAATCCGGAGAAGAAATTTATTTTAAAGCACAACGACAGAATGTTTAAACTCGGCGACAAAGTCATGCAAATAACGAACAACTATGACCGCGAGATTAAATACAAAACGATAGAGCGCGGAACGACGAAGGGAGTTTTTAACGGCGATATCGGAATTGTGACCGACGTCGACATTGAAAATTCGCAGCTCACTGTTCTCTTTTCCGACGACTACTATGCGCTGTACGACGATGACGAATTGAGAGAACTCGAGCTTGCGTACGCAATCACAGTGCACAAGTCGCAAGGTTCGGAATTTCCGTGCATCATTTTCATTGCGTGGGCGAGAAATATATTTTTGAACAACAGAAATCTTCTCTACACCGGAATCACGCGTGCGAAAGAACTTTTGATTTCAATGGGCAGCAGGGATATTTTCCGCACGATGATAAAAAACACCGAAGTGCAAAAGAGAAATACAACACTTAAAGAAAAGATTGACGAGGTAATAAGATTTGAAGAAGGCCTGCTTGATATGTAATGAGGGCGAATATCCCATCTGCGAGAGATGTTACGGCGAGTTTGAAAGGGCGAACACGATAAATTCAATCGACTTTATCGACGAACTCGAAGTAATTTTTCGCTATATGGGAATTCTAAAAAAATATATGTCAAAATTAAAATTTGAGAAAATTTATGGTTATCTTGATTTCTTTTATGATATAATAAAGAAAGAATGCTCGTTTGAAAATATCGACGGTATAATCTATATTCCGTCGGATTTTATAAGACAGCTTAAAAGAGGTTTCAATGTGAGCTATGAGCTTTCAAAGAGAATTTCTTTGGACTACAATATTCCGATTTATGATATTCTAAAAAAGAACGTGCCGACAAAGCCGAGCCACACGATGACAGGTTTTAAGCGTGCGAATTTCGACCACGGCATAAAGGTCAAAGAGCCCGTGAAAACGGGACGCTATATAATTTTGGACGACGTTATTACGAGCGGAAAAACGCTGAGCGATGCCGGCAAGGCGATAAAATTCTCAAATGATGAAGTTTATTTGAAAGCGATTGTGTTATTGGGGGATAAAATTTAGATGAAAAATAGATTTATTATTTTCGGTTTGATCATTTGCGCGATTTTTATGGGCGCATGCAAGCCGAAGGACGAAGCAAAGCACGATATGGTCTTTTATGAATATTTCGATACGGTTATTGAAATTACATATTTCAAAGACGATGTCGACGAAGCGAAAGTAAAAACTGTAATTGAAGATAAGATAAAACATTTAAACGATGTGCTTTCCAATTTTGAGGGCGGCGCGATCGATGAACTCAACAAATCCGGCGAAAAGGATTGGGCGGAAATTGCACCGATTTTGGATAAAACTTTGGAGCTTGAAGACAAGACCGGAAACAAAGTTGATATTTCAAAAGGAAAACTTTTTGACATTTGGAGAGATGCGATTGAGTCGGGCGTGCTTCCGGAAGAAGCGGCTGTAAAAGATGCGCTTATGAAAGGCGGCAAGGGAAGCGTTGTCGTTCACGGCGACCACATCACGCTAAATAACGGCGCGGCGGTTGACCTCGGCTCGGTGTGCAAAGGTTATTTGAATGAAGAACTCAAAAAAGATTTTGATGCGCTCGGAATAAAAAATTATATTATTTCCTCGGGTGGCAATGTCACCGTTCACGGAAGAAGAGCCGCCGACAGAAAGAATTTCAGCATCGGCATCGAAAATCCGTTTGACTTGGGCGATCCGTTTGACATAATTTATATAACGGATAAATCTCTTGTAACGAGCGGCGACTACCAAAGATTTGTTGAAATTGACGGAAGAAATTATCACCACATTGTCGATTTAAACACGGGCTATCCGTCGGACAATGAAAAGCGCTCCATCACAATTGTGGGCGACGATGCATATTTATGTGACTTTCTTTCGACAACGCTCTTTTTAAAAGACAAAGACGAAATCGACGAATGCCTGAAAGATTTTCCGGACTATGAATACTATATTATTTATAAAGACGGCACACATTTTGTGAGTGAAGGTTTGAAAAAATATGTTAAGTCCTTCGGAGCAAATTTAGAATAGGTGATTTTTTGAATATAGATATAAAAGATAAAATATTAAACACGCAGTTCTCGGAAAAAGCCACGGACAGAATGTTTTTGTTTGTCGGATTTGCAATTCCGGCAATCTCTTCGCTGCTTTACTACGGACTAACGACAATTACAACAATAAGTGATATAATATCATTAATATGGGCGGTCGCGACCGGAGTGATTTGGTTTATATACACGAGAATAATTTCCAAAAGGGGCATCGCATTCAAAAGAGCATTCTTCGGAATGCACTGGTTTATGCTCTTCTCGAATATATTTTCGATTGCGGCGGCAATACTTTGGCCCGACATTCCGGGAATAATAAAAAATATTGCACTCACGGCAACACTTTATTTGGTATGTTTTAGAGCAATAAGCGTCGCGCCGGTTTATCACATTGCAAACTGGCTCGGATTTTTCGACGACAAAGCGGAAGCGATAAATAACGCAGGAGCGATTTTCGGAGGAGTCGAACACTACTACAGATGGATGTTTATAGTGCCGGTTGTGGCAAGCATATTATTGATGGCGATTTTCGTCATAGCATTTAAAGGAGAAGATGATTAGAATGGAAGAACGTTTTGAAGCAATCAGACAAAAAGCGTACAGAACATTGGACGAACTTATGGGAAAGCTCGACACGGTTTACACTCCGGTCAGAGCGGAAAAAAAGGTTTTAAGAACCGTTGAAGCTAAAACGATTGAAGAATCCGTCGATACAATGGATCTTAAAACAAGACACAAAATGCAAGAAGAAGCTTTGAGAAAACAAAGAGAAGAACAAGGCGAATAATTTTTGGATATAAAGCGAGTTTGACTTTGCTCGCAAGTTTGGTCGAACTTGCTTTTTATTGAACATGAATCATGGATTCATGTTTTTATACAAAGTATTAGTATACTAAAGCTAAAAACTAATACAGATAATATTATTGGAGGTATTTTACTATTATGGAAAGAAAATTCACTATTAAAGATGTAATGGTGACAGGCTTTGCTTTATTTGCAATGTTTTTGGGGGCGGGCAACCTGATCTTCCCGCCGAATATCGGCATCCACGCCGGAAGATTATACCCTATTGCCACCCTTGGATTTTTATTCACAGGAATTGCGATGCCGCTTTTGGGAATCATTGCAACCACAAACACAAAAGGCAGCATGCTTAATTTCACGGGTATCGTTTCAAAAAATTTCGCACTTATTTTTAACACATTAATACTTATGTGCATCGGGCCTTTTCTTGCAATTCCAAGAACAGCCGCAACGACATATGAAATCGGTATCGCTCCGATTTTCGGCGAACTCAACTGGGGAACAGTTTTGGGAATGCCGCTTTCAAGAGTTGTAGTTTCATTGGTCTATTTCACATTGACCTATATATTGGTTCTTAGACCGTCAAAAGTTATAGACATAATCGGACAATACTTCACACCGGTTCTTCTTATCCTACTTCTCACACTTATCATTAAAGGAATTATAAATCCAATCGGAACACCGGGAGAACCGCTTGTACCGGATCCGTTCGGAATGGGATTCAGAGAAGGATACCAAACGATGGACGCAATCGGAAGCTTTGCAATGGCGGGAGTTGCTATAATGTCAATAAAAGCGAAACTCACGGATGAAAAGAAAATTCAAAAAGCCACAATCGGCTCCGCAATAATCGCTGCACTTGGACTCTTCATAGTCTACGGCGGATTTATATATCTCGGAGCAACAGGTTCGATTCAATTTAAAGACATCGCAAGAACAGAAGCAACAATCAAACTCGTTGAAGCAATCGGCTCTACTTTCGGTCGTACACTTCTTTCTATTTCAATGTGCTTTGCATGTCTCACAACATCAATCGGACTTATGACAACAATCGCAAATACATTCAGCGAAATGAGTAACGGAAAAATCAAATATAAATTTACAGTAACTGCTGTAGCAATCATTTCATTCTTCCTCTCGGTAAAGGGAGTAAACAACATCATAAAACTTTCCGTTCCGATTTTGAGCGTGCTCTATCCGGTTGCAATAGTTTTGATTCTATTGAACTTATTCAGACACAAAATGAAAAGAAGAACAGTATTTATCGGCGGCGCATACGGCGCACTTGTTTTGGGAATTCTCTATGGAGTTGCTGCAATAAATGAAAATCTTTCGATTATTCAAAACTTCTTATATAAACTCCCTTTCGGAAAAGACGGATTCGCTTGGGTGTTCACTGCAATTATAGGAATGGTCATCGCACTCATCTTGGATAGAACCGTTTTAAAAAATAACGAAAAACTTGATATTGCAAATATGAATTTGGTTTAGTTTTAAAGGCTGCAGAAAATGCAGTCTTTTTTATTGTGCAGTATAGAAATTTATAATAACGTAATAAATTATTTAAAAATCATTGAATTAAAATTTTAAAAGTGTTACAATAAAAATACAGGGAATGTTAAAAATATGTAAAAAAATTTTAGGGGGGGAAAAAGTATGCTGCAAGAATATAATTCAATTTCGGAAAGCGATTTTTATGAACCTATAGATAATTTCTTTTCAGATTTAAAAGAAATAAATTTAGATTATAAAGACAAGGGATATTGTTGTTATAGAGAAAAGAATTCCATTTGGAAAGAATATTTTTATGAAGGAAAAGACACTCAAAGTCAAGGTTTCAAGATACATATATCATCTCATATTTCGTCGTACAAGGAAACTTTAACATTGGTTTCAAATTATCTTTTTTCTAAAAAGATTGCATTTAAACATTTGGCAACGGAAGAATTTTTTGAATTGAATCAATCAAAAAATGAGGACAGAAGTTTCAGCGGAAAATTTATAACTATCTATCCGGATGATGACGAATTTAAAGAAACAGTCTTTGCTCTATATGATTTATTAAAGAATATAAAAAAAGGTCCATATATTTTGAGTGATAAAAGATATAAGGATTCGAATATTTATTATAGATATGGCGGGTTTAAAAAAATCTATTACAACGGAAAATTAGTTGTAAAAACGCCGTCGGGAGAATATATTGAAGATGAAAGACTTCCGTATTACAATGAGTTGCCTTTTGTTGAGGACCCGTTTTTTGAGGAAAATATAGCTTTTGATGAACCCTCACAACTGGATAATTATGAGATTTTCGATGCAGTAAAATTCAGCAATAACGGCGGAGTTTACTACGCATATGATAAGCTTTCGGATAAAAAATGTATTCTTAAAGAAGCAAGACCGAATGTGTCATATGACAAGGATGGAAAAGATGCGGTTGATAGACTTAGAATGGAATATTATTATCTTGAAAAGCTAAAAGACATAGACGGTATTGTAAAACCACTTGGAATATTTGAAGCTTGGGAACACACTTTTCTTTCTATGGAAGAAATTGAAGGGATGAACCTAAACAATTATCTTGCGAAAACTTATCCTTTGGATGATACTAATAATGAGAAAAAAATCAAGGAATATGTCGAGGATGTTTCAAGAATATATAGAGAAATAAAAAGAATATTAAAATCCATTCATGAAAGAGGAATCGGTATCGGAGATTTAAGTCACAGCAATATTATGATTGATGATGACGACAAAGTTTGGATATTGGATTTTGAATCCGCTGGAAGAGTTGATGAAGTTAACAAAGGAATTGCAACGAAAGGGTACTATTCTTCTTTGAACGAAAGAAATATTGATAGAGATGAATATGCTCTAAAAAAGATTCTAAAATTTATGCTTTATCCCGTTTCGCCATCTGAAGCTTTTGACAAAAACTTACTTTCACAACAAATTGATTATATTCTAAATAAATACGATGGAATGCTTGACAGCGATATAATTGAAGAGCTCTGCTCATTGGATGAACCGAAATCATACGAGGTGCCAAGTATAGAAGAACTTTCAAACAGATTGGTTGAATCGATTGTAAATTATAAGGATTTAAACGAGTTCGGTTGGAGAGGAGAAAGGGAATCAGTATCGACTGCTGAAGGGAAATATAATTTTTTAAACGGCAAGTATGGAATTTTATATGCACTTTCAAAATATCTTGATGATGATAAATTAAAATTAATAAAAGACAAAACTGTTGATTTGGAATCCGAAAAAGAAGAAATAAAAAATATATTTAAGTGCGGTCTTCTTGACGGCAAGATGGGGATTGCATTTGTTCTAAATAAACTCGGATACAAAGAAGCGGCGTATGAAATAGTTGATGAAATAGATTATGATCTGCTATTTAGTTTGGGAGACTATTCGTTTAAATCCGGACTTGCAGGAGTTGGAATTGGATATCTTAATTTCTATGTGGATTCCGGAAATGAAAAATATTTGGATAGAGCGATTCAAATATCTGATTTTATTCTTCAAAATATGGAAGTTGAGGGCGATATCGGTTTATTTGACGGTTTAGCAGGTGTTTTAT
Source organism: Ezakiella sp. (assembly GCF_034180565.1). Lineage (NCBI taxonomy): Bacteria > Bacillati > Bacillota > Tissierellia > Ezakiella > Ezakiella sp. Next base: position 38,134 of record NZ_JAXFOB010000021.1, read on the forward strand.
ATTTTGAATCAATAATATATGGGATTAAGAAAGACCAGGATGTTTTGAAATTTATAAAATATATTGCTATGCATATTTCAAATAATCTTTTTATAACGAACGGTTTCATTGGAGGAACAACAAACAAAATTATTTCTCCATATATCAAGGACGGTGCGTTGGGGATTCTTTTGGCTTTAAGGGAATATCAAGAAAAAACCGGAAAGAAAGTACAATCTGTAAATGTTGAAAAGCATATCAGGAGATACAGTGACTATGGATTATTTTTAGACGTCGGTCTTTATCAGGGACTTATGTCAAAATGTATTTCGTATTCTTCGGTTGATGATGGAGAAAAAGTTTGTAGGGAACTATTTTCGAGATTGCTGGAGATAGATAAAAATCTGTATACTCCGGGTAAATTTTCAAACAAATTGTCGTTTGATGTATTTTCCGGAAGCGCCGGAATACTTTTGGGTTTAAATAGTATTATCAATCAAAAAATTGAGATTTTTCCAATAGATGAAAGATTATAGGAGGGGTTATTATGAAAAAAGTATTGGATTTACAAAAAAAGAAAGTAAGAGACAGCGAAGAAAATAAAGGATACCACTGGGCATCCGGATTAAGCATCAAATGTTCAGCAAAATAACTAGTTTTTATATAAGCAGGGTAGAATAACCCTGCTTTGTATAATACATATTGAGGAGGTAAATTATGGTTAAGAGAAAATCATATATTGTATGGTATTTTATTTTACTTACATTGATTTCAGCGCTTGAAGTTGTCACAACTATTTTTAACGGTAAATTTATAACGGTACTTGAGAAACAATCTGATATGGACGTTGTCATTAGATTTATGGCATTGTTTTTCGGTGCTATAGTTTTGACCATTATTTTAAATTATTTTTATGAAATTTTGATTTCCAAATACATAGAAAGCAACAAGTTCATAAAGAAGACAAAGGTTATAGAAAATCTCAGGAGAAGCGACGCCAAAACTTTTAGAAATATCGACTCCTCATATATTGCAATGAGGCTTGACGGAGATATGGAAAATATTATGGCTTTTAAACTTAGACAGTTCTATCCAAGTATTTTTAAAGCAATAAAAATAGTAGTCATGATGGGAATTGTTTATACTATTGATAAGCAGGTATTTTTATTTTTATTGGCGGGAATACCGATAATGTATTTTATATATAGATTTTCAAAAAAGAAGATTACTGTTGTTGCAAATGATATGATGGAAACGGATGCAAAGTATTTTTCAGCGTTTGAGTCCGGAGTGCAAAACTTGACAGAGGTAGTTGAATCCGGAAATTACGAAAAGATCAATTCTCGCTTTGATAATATATTTTCAAGAGCATATCATGCTTATATGAAATATGTAGGATATGATGCCGGATTTGATTCAATCATAAACTTGGTAATGTTTGGAATGCAAATAGTTATAATGCTTTTTGCAGGATATAAAGTTTTTATGGGAACGATATTTTTGGGAGATATGTCAAACCTCTTTCAATTCAGCACAGCTATTTTGGTCAGTGTAATGATGCTTACGGGAATAGGAAAGGACTATAGAAAAGTAAAAGCGAGCGAAGACAAACTTAATGAATATGAAAATATAAAGAGATTGCCTGAAGGAAAAATGTCGGTTGATGACCTTGAAAGTGTTAAATATGATATAACATTCGGATTTGATAATAATTTGTTATACAAAGATTTTAAAGGAGAATTTAAAAAAGACAATATATATCTATTAAATGCTTCAAACGGAAAGGGCAAGACAACATTTTATAAACTTATGACTGGTGTTTTAAAAGACGATAATGCAAAAATTTATGTTGATAACATCAATCTCGCAGATATAGACAGCATTGAATTTAGAAAAGATTTAACCGATGTTGTTTTTCAAACGCCGAGGACAAGAACTAATACTCCGGCTGAATATTTCAATTCCAAATTTAAAATCAGTTCATCTCATGAATTGATTGATAAATTGAACGAAAGAAATATAAATACGGAAATTATTGAAGATGTTTTAGAAGGCACATGGAGCAAAGCTTTTAAAGATATTTCAGGCGGTGAAAGACAACTCATTTTTATTGTGTCCGCGTTATTAAATGACAAAAAGATACAAATATATGACGAACCTACAAGCAATCTTGACATTTTAAAGAAAGAATGGTTCAAAGATGAAGTCGCAAAAGCCAAAGTCGGAAATATTATCATAATTATTTCTCACGACGGTGATATTAAGAGCGTTGCAGACAGCGTTGTAAGTTTCTAGGAGTTCGATATGTTTAAAGAAATAAATATTTTAAAAGAATCAAAATACAGTTTGAAAAGCAGATATTTTCTTCTTGTTTTGATAGCGACTATCTATGCTATATTGGATGTCGTTCAATATAAATATATGTGGCAAATTTTTGACGTTGTAAAAACATCCGAGAAGTGGAGCGAGGTTATAAATTATGTCCTTATTTTTACTTCAATTGTCATTGTTTATGTGGTTATGGGATATTTTAAAAAGAAGGTGTCCGCAAGATTTAAGCTTGAAACAATTAAAACCGGTTTTGACAATATGAATGAGAAATACAGATTTTCTGATGCAACAGCATTTAGAAAGATGGATACATCCTATTTTTCAAGTCGTGTGAAAAGCGACCTTGAAAATGTTTCAAACTACTATACGGATGGAATATTGTCGTTTGTATTAAATATTTTGAAAATAGTTTTGATGCTAGGAATTTCTATTATTATAAACTGGAAAATAACTATTGGTTTTGTAATAACGGTGCCGATTTTGATATATGTTTATATTACATTCTTGAAAAGAATGACTGAAAAAGCTCAAGAATATCAAGAAAGCGCAGCAGGTTACTTTTCAAATTGGAGCGGTCAAGTTGAATTTCTTGATGAAATTGTACAGTCCGGAGATTATCAAAATGAAAATAGAAAATTTTCGGATGTATTTAAACAATTTTTTTCGAAATTTTTAGACTTTACAAAATTCAATCAACTTTTTAATTTGTCGATGACAGGAGTGACAATTTTATGTCAATTGATAATAATTTCATTGGGTGCATATTTTGTCAACAAAGGGCAACTTTCAATCGGAGAATTGCTTGTTATTGTCGCGTACGGTCAACAAATTCAACAGATTTCGCTTTCGTTGTTCCAATTTGGGGAACAAAAAGCAGGAAAGGTGGCCTCAACTGAAAAGCTAAATGAACTATATTCTGTTTCATCAATTGAAGAAGGAAAAAATAAAATTGAAAAAGTGGAATCAATAGATGCCGACATAAGCTATTCGTTCACGAATGAAATAAATATATATAAAGATATGAAAGTTTCTCTAAAAAAAGGCAATATATATGGAATTTCAGGTGACAACGGAAAGGGAAAGACAACTCTTATACGACTTCTTACGGGAGTTTACAAGGAAAATGAATTCAGCAAAGTCGATGTAAGGGTTAACGGAAAAGATATGAAAGAGATTGACTCGGTATATTTTAGAAGAAAAAATGTTGCATTTGTTTCGCAATTTCCTAAATCCATTTACGAGAAATCAGCTGAATATCTAGCAGGAGAATATGATGTTGAAGTTGATACCGTAAAAGAAAAAATTGATGAATATAATATTGATAGTAGAGATATGGTGATTGATTTCTTAAATAACAAGAAAGATATTCCAATTAAAGACTTGTCCGGTGGTGACAGAACATTCACGTCAATACTGGGTGCGATTTTTTCGGGAAAAGATTTCATTATTATGGACGAACCGACAGCAAATCTTGACACCGCAAGATGTGAATGGCTCATGAATATTCTTAACAAAATAAAGAAAGACAAAATAATTTTAATCATCTCACACGATAAAAATATGTTTGAAATATTTGATGAAAATATTAATATTATTTAGAAAAGAAAGTGCAGTTTATTTGCACTGTTTTTTTAATTAAAACTGTCCAAAACCTATAAACTTGACTATATAACTAATATGTAGTAGAATTATTTTTATAAAATGAATTAGAAATGGAGACAGTATGTTACTATATATTTTACTTATTTTAAAACTTATTTTATTTTACACGGAGACCAAGGTCCAATTTGCGCCGATGTTGGTTTTTTTTATGGACTTTGCCATCATTACCGCATTTTATATTCTTTTACGCAAAAGAGGTAAGAAAGTTAGAGTTTTAAATTTTGTGCTTTATGCACTTTTAAGTCTTATTATGTTTGCGGATGTGGTTTATTTTTCGTATTTCAACCGCATGCCGGTCATAAGCGAACTTGGACACGCGGGAAATCTCGGTGGCGTTACAGACGCCGTTAAGAGGCTTTTTAATTTTAAAAATCTTATTTTGATTTTGGATTTGCCGATTACGGGCTATATTTATTTTAAAGGTTATTTGGAAAAGCTTTTAAAGAAAAACTTTTTTGATATTTATATTCCGAGATATATTTCTCTCAGCGTTGTAGTTGCAGTTTTGCTTGCGGTATTTGCATTTTCCGGCTCAAAGATGTCGTCGGCTTCAAGGCTTTCACTCTTCGGTTATCACATAAGAGATATTGCGGAAAGCGTTTCGAAACCTGGAGAGCTACACGAGGACGATGTTTCGGAAAGCATGAATAATTTAAACAAAGAAAAATATGAAAATGAATACACAGGTATTGCAAAGGGCAAAAATTTTATTCATATTCAAATCGAAAGTTTGAACAATTTTGTGATTGGAAGGGAATACAACGGCGAGGAAATAACGCCGAATTTAAATCGATTGATCGAGGAAACGGGAAGCATCTATTGCAAGAATTATATCGAAATGCTCGGAGCGGGAAACACTTCGGATGCGGAGTTTGTAAGTCTTCACTCGCTCTATCCGACAATGAGGGCGCAGTCCTATGAGGCATATATCGACACATATCTCTACGGTCTTCCGAAAATTTTTGCGGACAACAACTATGCCGTAGACGCTTTTCACGGTTACAAAAGGGACTTCTGGATGCGTGACAGAGTTTATCCGCACCTTGGAATTGACAATTTTTATGCGGAAGACGATTTCGATTTGGACGATATGATTGGAATGGGACTTTCGGATGAGAGTTTTTTAAGACAATCTTTTGATATTATTTCGAAGCAATCGGAACCTTTTTATTCATTTTTGATTACGCTTTCGAGCCACGTGCCGTACGAGATGCCGGACTATGACGGCTCTTTGAGTGCAATCGACAAAGACAAAGACACATTTTTCTTCAGATATCTAAACGCCGTTCACTACACGGACAAGGCCCTTGGAGAATTTTTGGATAAATTAAAGGAAAATGGAATGTTTGAGAATTCCGTCATCGCACTCTACGGCGACCACCACGGAATAACCGGAGTTGAAGCGGATGCGATGTTAAGAGTTGCAGAATTTATCGGAAAGAAGTTCGACTTTGACGAGCTTATGAATGTGCCTTTAATTATTCATGTGCCGGGACTCGAAGAAAAGAAAACGATTGAGTCCGTGAGGTCGCAACTCGACTTTATGCCGACGATTTTAAATCTCTTCGGCATCGATGCGTCGAAATATGTTACATTCGGACACGATATTTTTGATGAAAATCATCCGTCCGTCGCATTTCCGGAAGGATATATGAGAAAGGGCTCTTTCATTTCCGACGACTATATATTTACGATGAAGAGAGACGGAATTTTTGAAAACGGAACTCTCGTAAACAGAAAGACGGGCGAGGAAACACCGCCGAATGAAGAGGCAAAGAAACTTTATAAACAGGCTATAAAAGAAATTACGCTCTCCAATAAAATTTTGGACACAAACAGCATTGAAAAACTTATGGCTAAAGGCAACAAAGATGAGCTTGTAAACGATTACGAAAAGCCGTCGGATGCAGTTGTTGTCGAAACAAAGGACGAACTTGATAGCGCTATTCGAAATGGATACAAATACTTTTATTTATCGCTTAAAAAGACTCTTGACGACTACTATGTGACAAATCCGAATGGAGAAAATATGAATTTTGAAGCCGCAAAAACGGGATATATTTCCCTTGGCGATGTGCTCGGAAAATACAAAAACTATAAATTCATTGTGGACACAAATGACCCGCGCGAATTTGCGTTTTTTGTGAAAACGGTCAGCGGAAACCACGACAGCCTTATAATAAAAGCGAACTCGAAAGATGAGTATGAAGAAATTTTCTATAGGAAAAACGGATACAACATCCTCTTGGACGTTTCGGATTACACTGAAGATGAAGTGAAATCAATCAAACTCGGTATGCCGGACTTATTAATTTACGGTGGAGATTTGACTGAATTTAAAGACCAAACCTTTAGAGAAATGGGCGAGGTAAAAGAGGGAGAACTTGTAATAATTCCTTTTGAAAAAATCGAAAAGACGGACTCAAAAGTGAAGATAAAAACCGTGAGTGAAGAATTTATAATTCCTGACGGCGAGGTCGCAACAAGTCTTCGAGAAATTTCCGAAAGAGCGGGCGATGAATTTGTCCCAATCAAAGTTTATTATGATGCGGAAAATGACGAAGTTAAATTGAATATGTCAGACAGCGATGATCCGACTGCTCTATTTAAACTTATGAAAAAAAATAAAAATATAAAAATTTATCTGACAGCCGACGGAGCGCAAGTTGAAATCATGAGGGCGCTTCTTAAACTTAACCCGCCGAAAGAGAGAGTTATGGTTGAACTCATAACTCCGGGGCAAGTTTCGTTTGCGACAAAAATGGGCTTTACAAACCTCGTGCTCAACATGGACATCGGAGAGAATGAACTCGAGGAACTCGAGCAAATTTATATGTATTAGGTGTCGCGGATATGGTCTTTTCAAGTTTATCATTTCTATTTTATTTTTTACCGGCAATACTGTTTCTATATTATATATTACCGAAAAAATTCAGATACGGGAGAAATTTTGTTCTCCTCATAGGATCTTTATTCTTCTATTTTGTTGGAGAACCGAAAGCGATTGTTGTAATGCTTCTCTCGATTTTTATAAATTATATCGGAGGTATTGCGGTAAATAGTGGAGGAGAAAAGCAAAGAAAAATTTCGCTTACGATTGTAGTTATATTAAATCTTGCAATTCTCTTCTATTACAAATATCTGATGTTTATAGTCGGGAATCTTTCAAAGATTTTTGACATCAATGTTGAAACTAAAAGCATCTACATGCCGATTGGAATTTCTTTTTTCACATTTCAAGGCATGAGCTATGTGTTTGATGTTTATATGAAAAATGCGGAAGTGAAGAAAAATCCTTTGGATATAGCACTATACATCTCTCTTTTTCCTCAATTAATTGCAGGACCTATTGTTCGATATAAAACCGTTGCGGATGAAATAGACGGCAGAGTTGAAACGCTTGATCTATTCTCAATCGGTGTAATAAGATTTATAGTCGGACTTTCGAAAAAGGTATTGCTGGCAAATAAATTTGGAATAATTGCTGATGAAATATTTAAATTGAACGGCAACTATAATTTGAGCGTGCCTTTAAGTTGGTTCGGAGTTACGATGTTTGCACTTCAGATATACTATGACTTCAGTGGATACTCGGATATGGCAATCGGTCTTGGGAAAATGTTCGGATTCAATTTTCTTAAAAACTTCGATTATCCATACACTTCAAAAAGCATAACGGAATTTTGGAGAAGGTGGCACATGTCACTCGGAACATGGTTTAGAGATTATATCTATATACCACTAGGCGGCAACAGAGTTTCCGTGCCGAGACATATTCTTAATATGTTTATTGTATGGTTTCTTACCGGATTTTGGCATGGTGCTTCGTGGAACTATATAATTTGGGGATTGTACTTCTTTGTTTTTCTCGTAATTGAAAAATATATTTTTGGAAGTAAATTTGAGCAAGTCCCGAAAATTTTCAGACATCTGTATGCATTAATAGTTATTCTTATAGGGTGGGTTATTTTTAAAGAGGAGAATAGCTTTTTACTTTTGAAATACCTAAAAGCTATGTTTAACGTGGGACTGAAGCCGACAATTGGAGGAGTGACTTATTATTTAAAAGAATATTATATTGAAATTTTCTTGGGAATAATGTTCTCCACTAATATTTTTAAGGCATTTGAAAAAGGGAAAAAGACAATACCGGCAATTTTAATCTATTTTATACTTTTGATACTGTCGATTATTTCTCTTTTTAGCAGTTCGTACAACCCATTCATATATTTTAGATTTTAGGAGATGCCGATGAAAAAGAAAGATTTTTTTATAATAACAGGATTTCTCATGATTATTTTCGGAATGTGTTTTATGATTACATTTTTTAGGAATGAAAAAGGACTTCTCTATTTTGAAAATCGAAATATTAAGGAGTGTCCGACATTAAATTATGAAAATGTTTTTGAAAACAACTACTTTGGAGATGTTGAAGAGCATTTGTCGGACTCTTTTAAACTCAGAAACAGAATTTTAAAATTTGATACATTTTTAAATCTTAAATTGTTGAAGCGACCGGTTGTGAATGGAATTTATAAATCGGATAAACACTATATGACGCGTTGGCAAAGATGGTGGCCGTACGACTACAGAGAGGACCTCGAAAAAATGACACAAGGCTACAAAGACCTTAACGAAGCATTGAAGGACAAGGGAGTATATTTTCTTTATGTAGGCGTGCCGGAACACAGTTATGTATTTTCAGATGATTATCCGACTTATCTTTTAAACAAATATGAAGAATGGCACAACATTGAAGAAGATTTCTTTGCAGCACTCAATAAAAATAATATTTCAAATATAAAAATGAGCGACTTTATAAAAGATAAAGAAATGGAATACACCAAAACGGATCATCATTTTTCTTATATCGGCGCAAAAAATGTTTATGAAAATATAGTAAAAAAGATAAATGAAAATACAGAATTTAAACTTGAGAGCAATGTAGAACTTGTAAAGATGTCGGAACCGTTTAAAGGATCTTATGCAAGGAAACTCTTTTTTATGGGTGGATATAATGATGACTACTACACCTACAACCCGGATTTTGAATTCGAAAGATTTGATGACGGAGAAAAAACTTTGAGCAAACTGTTTTTTCCGGAGGAACATACATTTGAAGGTGCGGTCGGATACGGTGTCTATATGAACGGAGATAAGGGGTTTACAAAAATTGTTACTAATAGAAAGAATTTGCCGAACATTCTTGTGTATGGTGATTCTTTTACAAACCCTTTAGAATCGCTGCTCGTTAGAAATGCAAATAATTTTTATAGCTTTGATTTCAGATATCAAAAAAATAAAACATTGACTGAAATCGTCGATGAATATAACCCGGACATTGTGATTTGCATAAGGGATAATTTGATGTATTTAAACTCCGAAGAAAATGGAATAGTAAAATAAAATTGAGATGCGAAAGCGTCTCTTTTTTTGGAAAAACAGAAAACACAATTTGATTTCGGTTTAACGTTTTAAATTAAATGTATATGGGTATATAATAACTACAGAATATCATTTGATTTTCTATTATTCGCAAGAAAAGCGAAAATCTTATTTTATCAAGGAGGGTTATTATGAAGAAGAGAATTACGTTTCTCGCAATTTTGATGACGTTTACGATGGTGTTTACGATGGGTGTAAAGGCTGCAGGTCTCGTTGACGAGATGAATGCGGTAAAGAAGACGCCGGCAAAGTTGGGCGAGTTTGTGTCAAAATTCAGTTTGAAAGTGCCGAATGAAAAAGGCGAACTCAAGGATTACAAATTCAAATATGCACCGAAGGTAGTTGACAACAAGAGCGCTCTTGCGGTTACTGATGTTTTGGCTGCGCTCGGTAAAAAGGTTTATTGGGACAAGGACAACAGACTTGCCGTTATACAAAACGGCGACAAAGGAAATATCATTTTCCCGGTTGACAAAAAAGCGTTTTATGCAAATGGAAAGCTCTATGCACTTGATGTTCCGGCAACTATCGATGCAAAAGAAGGCAGAACATATCTTCCGCTAAGAACTCTCTGTGATTCACTCGGATATGAAGTAAAGTGGGACAACAAGACCAAGGTTGCGGAAGTAAAACCTATGGCTACCGCAAAGAAACTCGAGTATAAGGTTATAAAAGATGTCAAAACAGCCGACGTCGACACATATATCGCGGAGCTTGCAAAGAAATTAAACGCTCCTGAACTTGCAAAGAATGACAAAAAATCTGACGACAAAAAGGGCGGAGACACAGCTGCAACAGGTGATATAGACAAAGTTAAAAAAGAAGCTGACGGACTTTATTTCGGTTCGATAAAAGAAATCGAAGCTGGTCTTACGAAAGCTGCAAAAGACGGCAAAAAGACTTTAAAATTCGCAGTTCCGGCAACTCTTACACCGGGTCAAGTCGAATCTATAACGACAAAGACGGCAAGAGCAAACGGATATTTGTCGGCGAATGTAAGTCACCAAACATCAAAGACAAGTGACAAGTTTGAAATCTATGAAATAGAATTTCTATAGATTAACTCATAAAAAACCTCAGGACCTGTATTAATGTACGGGTCCTCTTTCTGTTTTGAAAAATGCATTAAAAAACGGACACATCAAACTGTGTCCGTATTTTTTATAAATTTTTGTCTATAATTTCTATGAGTTTATCGATATTTTCGTCCTTTGTCGCCCAACTCGTGCAAATTCTTATTGCACTTAAATCGTCTGAAATGATTTTTGTCTTGTCGAATACATATTCATCTTTGGTCGCTTCGAGGAATGAGTTCGGGACAATCGGGAATTGTTGGTTTGTCGAGGTTTCATATAAAAACTCGATGCCTTTTTCTTTGAGCTTATCTCTAACTCTGCAGGCTTGTGCGTTTGCGTTTGCGCAAATGTCGATGTATAAATTGTCCGTGAAAAGCGTTTCGAATTGAATGCCGGCGGCACGTCCTTTTGCGAGAAGTTGTCCGGTTTGTTTGATAATATATCTGAAACCTTTTTTCAGCTCGTCGTTTATGATTACCATTGCTTCGCCCAAAAGAGCACCGCATTTCGTTCCGCCGATATAAAACATATCGCAGTTCTTTGCTATGGCTTCGAAAGTGATGTCGCCGTCTTCGGCAGTCAAACCGTATCCGAGTCTTGCTCCGTCGAGGTAAAGATAAAGATCATTCTTTTTGCAATATGCGTGCAAATCTTCGAGCTCCTTCTTTGTGTAAAGAGTTCCGATTTCGGTCGGATATGTTATATAAACAAGCTTCGGTTCGACCGAATGTTCTACGACAGCTTCGAAATTTCTTTGGCGCATAAACTCGTCAATTTGCTCGATTGTAATCTTTCCGTTTTGATTCGGGAAGGTCAAAATCTTGTGTCCACATGCTTCAGGCATACCCGTTTCGTGAACATTTATGTGTGCCGTGTCCGGAGCCATAACGGCTTGATATGGTTTAAGTATTTGATTTAAAGCTGCTACATTTGTAGGAGTGCCTGAAACTAAAAAATAAATATCACAATCATCGGTGCCGAGAGACTTTTTAATTAACTCCCTTGCATGCTTTGAATATTTGTCATCTCCATAGCCCAAACATTGGTCAAAATTTGTTTCAACAAGCCTTTCCAAAATCTTTGGATGACAGCCTTCGTTATAATCACAATTTAGAAATATCATATTACCTTTCCTTTGCAATAATATTATCGATTCTCATCGGTTAAGTCCATTATAATACCAAGGGCAAAAAAAATCAAGTGAAATGCGATCGAAATCACCATTCATAAAAATGAACGCCCTCGTCGTCAATGACGGCGCATGAGTGCGAACCGTCTTTCGGAATCGTCGTTGAACCCGGATTTAAAATGTGGAGTGTGTCGGTCCTTACATCCTTTTTGATATGCGTGTGGCCGGTGATTAGATAATCGCAAAACTTGTTTTCGGCAGCGGCGACTCTCTCGTCCTCAGACTCTCTGTGACCGTGGGTCGCATAAATCCTTATGTCACCGAAATCTATAATCCTGAAATTTTCGTGGATATTTTTGTCCGTGACCATCTCGTCAACCTCGCTGTCGCAATTCCCACGCACAAAAACGATATTGTCCATATTCTTTAGTTTCTCCGCAAGCTTCTTCGGCTCATAAGTCCCCGGCAAATCATTTCGCGGCCCGTGATATAAAACATCGCCGAGATGAAGAATAAAATCCACATCTCCCATTTTTTCAAGCGCAATCATAAAATCCTTGTATCTGCCGTGCGTATCGCTCACAATTCCGATTCTCATAAAAACCTCCAAAAATCAATCAATAATATTATACAACATTTCGGAGAGAAAACAAAATCAGCTAAATAAAAAGAGCCGAAAACGGCTCAATAAAAATTCGAAAAGCTATTCTATTTACCATCAAAAAAATTCAAAATGTCACGATAGACAAACTCTTTATTCGTTTCACACAAAATCTCGTGCTTCATATGTTCATATGTTTTACTCGAAACATCCTTGTATCCGATGGATTTTAAAAAATTCAAACTGTCGGCGACACCTTTTTCGCCTTTCGTAATGATATCTTCGGCTCCCACCATATTATAAATTTTGAGATTCGGATTCTTGCATTCATAATCCGCTTTTTTTCCAAGCTTTCTGTTTAAATCTATAAGCGCTCTTGTATAGCCGAGCTTAAATCTGAAGATTCTCAACGGATCATTCGACTTAACTTTAATATTTTCTCTGTCATAACTTATAAAATCGAGACCGTTTGCACCGACGACTGAATTAATAAGTCTGCTCTCGGTCTTGATGCCCAAATAAAAACAAGCAATATTTAAGAAAAACACACCGAGAAATGAAAACTTGTTTACCGGCACCGTCCCCATAACAATAAACTTGTCGAGCATATCGTCGCGCTTTCTTAAAAAAAGCCTTGCAATCATCGAACCCATAGAATGTCCAATCATATAATACTCAAGATTCGGGTACTCATCCTTCATATATTTCGCAATCATAATCTCATCGTCGACAAGTTCCTCCGCCATATTCATATAGCCGTTCGGATAAGCATTCGAGATGGAACGCCCGTGCCCTCTGTGGTCATCAATAGCAACGATATAGCCGTTTTGATTTAAAAATCTTGCAAACTCCATATAATTTCCGGAATGCTCTGCAACTCCGTGCACCAATTGCACAACAGCCTTTGGATTTTCGCACGATAAAACTCTCACAAAAACATCAGCCCCGTCAGTATTTGTAAGATACATCTCCTCATAACCGTCTTCGTTAAGGACTGTCATTCTCTTGAAAAACTTGCTCGCCATATCGAGCGACCTATATCTTGTCCTCTTAAAAGCATAATAAACTTGTGGCACAAATAAAATTAAAAATATAATTGCGAAAATAAGCATAAAATCATCTCCCGGATAAATTAATTTATATATATTGTTTTACCCGAATTGGAAAGAAAAAACAGGAGAGGAGTAATATAAAAAATGCCGAAAAGCATGGAACAAAATAAAACAGATACATAAAAATAAAACAGACAACGAACAATATTAAAAATCGAAGAACAAATTAAAAGTATCAATGATTTAATAGTCGAGGAAAATCTTAACGAAAATGCAAAGAGATTTATTGAAAAATAGATTTCGAGAAGATTTGCTGAAAATAACGGGGATGAACTCGACGGTATAATTCCGCCGACTTCAAGACGGAAAGGAGCAAGAGAAAAGAAGAAGGCGGAAGTGCTTTTTAAAATACAAAATCTTGTGGAGGTTTTTGTCGGGCTTTAGATAGTCTTGTTTTTATCGTGGAATAGTCGTGTAATTTTTTGATTTATGATATAATTGAAATAGGGGAGTATTTTCTTCCAATATTTAAGATTTTTTAATTCTACTATTTTTCATGATGAAAAATACAACTTTTACAAAGCTAAAAATGGATTAAACAGTAATCAATTTATTATAGGGGGATATATTTTTGAAAAGTGAAAGTAGATTATGGGCGATTTTTTTAGCACTGCTGGCGGCTGTTTTTTATGCAATCAATACACCTTTTTCAAAATTGTTATTGGAGCATGTTTCGCCGACATTTATGGCGGCGTTTTTGTATATTGGTGCCGGTCTAGGCGTCGGCTTTATGTATTTATTTAATTATAAATATGAAGAAAAGTCGGATAGACTTTCAAGTGACGACTTTATTTATGCCGTTGGAATGGTTGTTTTGGATATTGCGGCACCGATATTTTTAATGCTTGGGATAAGTCTCGGAACGGCATCGAACGCGTCTCTTCTTGGAAATTTTGAAATAGTTTCAACGACTCTCATTGCCTTGATTTTATTTGAAGAAAAAGTTTCTAAAAGACTGTGGACGGCGATTTGGTTTATTACTTTTTCGAGTATTTTACTTTCATTTGAAGGCAGTGGCAGTTTTAAATTTTCCGTCGGTTCGTTTTTCGTAATTCTTGCAACATGCTGTTGGGGTCTTGAAAACAATTGCACGAGAAAAATTTCTGAGAAAAGCACTTACCAGATTGTTTTGCTGAAGGGGATTTTTTCAGGAAGTGGTTCACTTGTTATTGCAATGATTATAGGAGAGGAAGTACCTGCGGCGAAATATATTGCTTTTATTTTGTTGTTGGGATTTATATCTTACGGCCTCAGTATCTTTCTTTATATAAGAGCACAGAGAGAATTAGGGGCGGCTAAAACAAGTGCTTATTATGCAGTGGCACCGTTTGTAGGGACATTTTTATCATTTTTAATAAATGGCGAAAAATTAAATAATATGTATTATGCCGGTTTATTATTTATGATTATTGGAACTGCATTTGTCGTATATGACACTTTAATTAAACAACATTTGCATTCGCACACTCATACAATTGTTCATACACATGACGGAGTAACGCACAAACATATTATTACTCATTTGCATGAGCATTCTCATTTTATAAATGAGGAGACGCACAATCATAATCACGCAGATTTTTTGTTCAGTGATGAGCATATTGCAGCACATAAATATAAAGTATAAATACTATTAATATTATTAATACAAATAAAGTTAAACATTGTTTATATAATGTTAATAACGGGAACACAAAAGAAAATAATTCCAGTTAAAGAGGTTCAAGATAATGCAGAAATTAATAATAATGCTAGATTATATATCCGGGCCGGTTTGGAAGGATATATATGATACAAAAAGAAAAAATAAGTAAGGGAGCAATTGTTTTAATTCATTATTAAAAAAATGTGAAGTTGATCGAGCAAAGATTTACGTTGAAGAGCAGATCGCACCAACACTAGCAGTACACACAGGCCGGGGTTTGTTGGGCATTGCCTATTATAAATTATAAGATGATAAGCAAAGGATATGAATATATGGCTGGAAAATTAATAATGATCAGGGCCTATGATATAGATGATACTTGCCAAGGCAGGAGAATCTTGGTCGACAGGCTCTGGCCCAGGGGAATTAAAAAAGAAAGTTTAGAGCCCTTTGAATGGGCAAAAGAGATTACGCCTTCTACACAAATAAGAAAATTTTTTGCACATAAGGCGGAAAACTTTGAAAAATTTTCAAAACTTTATTTGGAAGAGCTGGAGGGAAACCCTGAAGCGGAAAAATTTAAAATCCATGTAAAAAACATTTTAAAAACTGAGAATGCAATTTTGATTTACGCAGCCAAGGATCCAGAGATTAATCATGTCCAGGTTTTGAAAAAATTTTTGCAAGAGTAATTTAATTGAAATCATCAACTACTAAAACTTATTAGTTGCTTTGATAAAATAAAAATGGGGCTGGAGCCTCATTTTTTATTGGGGTTATCATATTTATTTTTTATACGGTATAATATCTTTAAAGTAAGCGGCGTGTGGTCTTTATTATTTATGTAATTTTGATAGGAGGGTTTTATATTTTGTTTTAATGCAGAAAAATTTATAAAATAAATCTATAGCCGAAGGCTTTGCCGAAAACAATGGCGAAGAACACGACAGTATATTACCATCTACATCAAGACGGAAAGGCGCAAGAGAAAAGAAAAAAGAAGAAGTGCTTTATAAAGTACAAAATCTTGTGGAGGTTTTTGTGGGGTTGTAGGAAAATAGATTTTTGAGAAATATAAAAGAATAAAAGGAACCTGTGAAAATTATTTTGCAGGTTCTTTTTATTTGAATTTGGTTGTAATGATTTTGAGCTATATTATTATTTTAAGATTCATTGTTTACATTTTCGCTTTTATATGTTATAATAAAAGCGAAAATGTAATGAGGGGATGAGAATATGGATATATTAAAAAAATATATAAGTGAAAATAGAATAATAACAAATAGCGAAGCTGAAAAACTTGGCTTTGGCAGACATAATTTGTCAGAATTAGCAAGGAAAGGAAAGCTTGAAAGATTAAGACCCGGGGTTTATCAATTAAATGGGGAAATAACGGATGATTTTGTTTTAATTTCGTCAGGAAGTAAGAGAATTGTTTTTTCGTACAATACAGCTTTATATCTTCATGATTTATCAGATAGAACTCCGAATGTATTTCATATCTCTGTACCTCAAGGTTATAATGCGAGTCATATTAAACAGAGGTTTCCGGATTTGCAGGTTCATTATGTAAAAAAAGAATTTTATGAAATTGGAAAGACGAAAATAAAATCACCACAGGGAAATATCATTCCGATTTATGATATTGATAGAACGATTTGTGATATTATAATTGATAGAAAAAATATCGATAAGCAAATTTTCACAGAAGGTCTCACAAGGTATTTTAAATCTTCAAATAGAAATTTAAGACGACTTATAAAGTATAGTAGAATATTTAAAATTGAAGACAAAGTCAGGATGTATATGGAGGTTTTGTCGTGATTAATATAGAAAGTATAAAGGGGAAGATAAGGAATTTATCACAAAAAAACAAGTTGAGCTCACAAGAAGTTTTACAGATGTATTTTTTTGAAAGATTTCTAGAAAGACTATCTTTGTCAAAATATAGGAGTAATTTTGTAATTAAGGGGAGGTTTTCTAATATCGTCTTTGATTGGAATTGAAAACAGAACCACAATGGATGTGGATGCGACAATCAAGGGTATACATCTTAGCGAAAAAGAGATAAAAATAGTAGTGAATGAAATTATAAATGAAGATGTTGGTGATGGTATAAAATTTGAAATACAGAAAATTGAACATATTAGGGAATCTGATGATTATGAAAATTTTAGAGTATCATTAATTGGAAATGTAGGTAAAACTAAGAATCCAATGAAGCTTGATGTAACTACAGGAGATGCAATAACTCCTAGAGAAATAGAGTACTCTTATCCCTGTATTTTTGGTGACGAGAATATAAAAGTAATGGCATATCCATTGGAAACAATATTGGCAGAAAAATATGAGAGCGTAATTAAAAGAAATATTGCTACTACTAGGATGAGGGATTTTTATGATATTTATGCTCTGTATAATTTGAAGAAAGAAGAGATAGATTACACAGTATTAAAAGCAGCTATTAATAGAACGTCAACTAGAAGAAATAGCTTAGAATTGATGGCAGAGTATGCAGAAATAATAGATGATATAAAAGGTGACTCTTATTTAAAAAAATTATGGGAATTATATCTTAAAGAAAATATGTACATTAGTAATTTGGATTTTGAAAGTGTTATTGATGCTCTAGATGCAATTTCAAAAAGGATAAATGCAAAATAAAAGAGAGGAAAAAAATGCCTCTCTTTTTATTTATCTTTGTTTGCGGCTATATTTTCCAACTCAAGAAATTTGTCGAAATCGCTTTTATAAAGTCTATCTTGTATAATTCTATATTTTTCAAATTCACTTTCCGCGTGCTCTTTTGCAAGGGCGGCGGTGACTTTTCCGGAGTCATTTAAGATTTCTTTATCCCACAGCTCAAAGAATCCGCTCAATCTTTTCTCCCAATCTTCCATTGTCATTGGGATATTTCTTTCTGCTTGAAGCTCCGCCATATCAATATATGCAGAAACAATTCTTTGCATTTGGTTAAGTTCTTTTTCGTTTAGATAGTTTATTGGATTTAGAACATCGTAGTTATGTATTTTTGAACAAGGGGATCCATCCCAAGTGGTAAGTCCCATATTTTTGCTCTCGTGATTCGCTCTATCTATTATAAGTTCCGCTGCAGTTTTGCCGTGCACGGCATAGTGGAGTTTGTTTTGAACGGCGGCAAAAAACCTTTTTGTTGCTTTTGCAGACGGGGCATAGTCCAAGGATGTGGCGTAGATATCGGTGATTTTTTGGTAAAATCTTCTTTCGGACATCCTTATTTCACGAATCTTTACAAGTAATTTTTCGAAATAATCTTTTGTGAGTTTGGTTCCTGAGTTTTTCAGCCTTTCATCATCCATTGCCCAGCCTTTTATCGTATAGTCCTTTACAATTTGGTTTGCCCATTTTCTAAATTGAACCGCACGTTCGTTATTAACTTTGAAACCGACAGCAATTATTGCTTGAAGATTATAGTGTTTTGTTTCTCTTGAAACATTTCTAGAACCTTCTTTTTGAACTATTAGGAAATTCCTAATAGTTGCTTCTTCCTGCAATTCCATATAATCAAAAATATTTTTTAGATGTTCATTTATTGTCGCAACACTTACATCATAAAGCGTCGCCATCATCTTTTGTGTTAGCCAAATGTTCTCGTCTTCATATCTGATTTCAATCGAGTCTTCTTCGTCACCGGTGGCAGCAATAAAAGTTAAATATTCCGCTGCTGAAGAGCGGATTTCGATTTCGTGGTTATTTTTATATTGCTCAATTTCTCTTTTCATAATTTCCTCCATTTAATTTAGAAAACCATATATAAATATTATATCACTTATGTGCGTAAACACAAAAATATTTTGTAGAAAGATTAAAGTTATGTATTTTGGTAGACTGAAAGTTTTAAAATTAGAAAAAAGAAAATTATTTGAAAAGGTGGGGAGCAATCGTCCGGCCTTCGCATTTCTTTTTTCTCGCGTCGATTAAGGAAATGCTTGGCGTTTAAGCCCTAACCCAAGAGAGCGACCGTAGGGAAGCTCGATTGGCTAGTAGGACTAACGCAATTTGTTGTACAAGAGAACGAGCGAAGCGAAGTTCGATTGAGAACAACAATCTGCGGAGAGAATCGCACCAACCT
>NZ_JAXFOB010000005.1:0-5358 GCF_034180565.1 Ezakiella sp.
ATCGACCATATCATCTGTCCAATGAACTCTCATCTACCCCTCCAACATCTTCGGCATCTCGTCGCTTTTCATCATCTCGACCTCTTTGAATTTAGTTGCTTGTAAAATAACGTTTGCATTTGCGATGATATTTTTTGAAACGCTTGAAATTGCCGCGGCTCGTCTGATTTCTTTATCCAACTCCTCGCCCGTCAATTCTTCATCGCCTAACCGCTCAAGTTCGGCAAATAAATGATTGTTTAAATCGCCTAGTGTGTTTCGCATTGTTTTCCCCTCTCTCTGTTGACTGCTTCAACTTTTTCATCTACGACTTTTAAAACATCAATTATTTTATGAATCGGTATTTGCGTAATATCTTTCAAAATATCCGCTCTTGCATAACCGTCGGTTAAATCAATCTCGACTATATCAAGAAACGCCTTTCCGTAATAGCCGTCGGGATTTTTGTATCTAATCTTGTAACCGTTCTTTGAAATAATCTCGCCGTTTGAGTCGATTTCAGTTTGCTTTTCTTCATAAGTGACAAGCACGCCTCCTATACCATTCAGCTTTTTAATAAACTCTCTGTCAATCATTATTCTCCCCCTCTTTCCGCTTGCAATAACTTGCAAATATCCTTAAACATTCTCGCAAACTCCCTTATAAAAAAGCCGAGTATTACAAGTACAATCGCCGTTGTAACAACCTTATTGTTTGCCGTTGTAAAAAGCCAAACCCCAAGGACTGTAAGTAGTCCGTAAATCGTGTTTTTCATTTTTGCCGTTCCTTTCTCTTTGAAAATTGGTGTGTTACTGTTTCGCAGTCGTCGTAAGTTATCGTGCAATTCTCTTTTCTATCTCTGTGCATTGCTCTATGTCTTGCGATTCCTAGATGATGAAAGAATTTATCGCAAGTCCAACAGTAACAAGTTTTATTAATCATTTTTCCACCCATACTTTACTCAATTTCTTCAACGGGTATTTGCTCAAAGTCGCTAAGCGCGACTCCAAATTTTACTTTCATTTCGTCGATTTCTTTTTGCGTGAATTGTGTTTGAAATTTATCCGAATTAGATTTAGTATTTATTTCAAACCAATCAAAAGTTGTATTGCGATTTAAAAAATCGTCCGAGTAGCTTGTTCTTAATTTAAACTTAAGATAAAACTTTTGTGGCGCTTCTCTATCTTCGAGCGGCGTGCTTGCATACTTAACAAGTAAATCAAACAGCCTTTTTCTATCGAACTCCGACAGTTCTTCAAAATCAATGTATATGGTATCAAATCTATACATTATTGTAGTGTCTACAAATGCTACATTGTAGCCTTTTGAATCTTTAACTATAAAATATCCATCGCCTGCTATTGCGACAAATCCGATTGCCTTGACTTCTTTTATAAAATCTTTTGTTGTCAGCATCTTCTTTTTCTCCTCTCTACTCAACTCTTCTCAACTTTACTCAACTCTTCTCCGTTTTACTCAACGATTATCTTTTTAATCTCCGCCACTTTTGCGAAAATGCAACCCTTAAATCTTTCATTCAAGTAGTCGCCAATCACCTTGTTAAGTCCTTTTATGAGTACTTCTTCAATGGTTTCGTCGCTCTCTCTTTCATCATCTGTCAGTTGTATCTCGCCACCCGAATAATGATAATCTTCTCTAACTAGTCTATTCACTATCGATTGACCGAAATCGTTAGGTAACTCGCATTCCTCTAATTTTGCAATGTAAAAATGGGTTATTTTAGCACGTGGCAACTTGTCCTCACAATCAACTATATCTTCCAATTCACTTGCAAAAACTTCGTTTTCAGAATCATAGTACGACTTGTTGAGATTCCTATTGTAATCTTTAATCGTTTCAATCCCTTTGTTTTTTGCTTCTTCAAAAGTATCAAATTGCTCTCCGAAATATCCTTCGCTGCTATATGCGTGCAAAGAACATACATAACATTCATCGTTCATATTCTCATCCTCTTTCTCACGATTAACTCACGATTAACCGTCTTATCTTTCGGCTAAATCAAGCCGTTTCTATCAACTATTCAATCCGTTTTCTCACGATTAACTCACGATTAACTCACGATTAAACCGTTCCGTTCCATTTTTTGATAACGACATCAACCGCCTTTGTTAAATCTTCGTCTTGAACGTGCATTCTCAAATCGCAATTTTTGCAAACCACATCCGCCGACAAACCGTCTTTTTCAGTCCACTTAAATTCAATAGTCGGCTTTTTACCGCAAATCGGACAACCCATTAACTTTTGGGCTCTCGTTATAGGAATATACGGCTTATAATCATAGTTTTTTTCTTCGATGATATAATGATTACATTTTGCATATTTTTTATAAGCTTTGTTTTCTGCAAGTTCTATTATCATTTTGTTTAAAGTTTTATCGATATTTGAGTTGATAACAAACATAAAGCCAAGACACAACGGCAATAAAGCAGCAACAATCCAAAAACCATAGTCTTTTAAAAAATTCATATCTCACCTCTACTTTTTGTTATTTATCTTATTAAACAAATCTGATAATTCAGTCCTTTTTCTGTCTTCGAAATTGTTCAACAGAATAGTTCCTAAAAGTGCAAGACACATATTTACCAATGCACCTAGAAGCATAAATTCAACAAAATTATTCATAATCCAATCCATATAATCGCCTCTACTTTTTGTTTTTTATCTTATTGAACCAATCTGAAATTTTATCTTTTATTCTGTATTGAAAATCGCTCGTTGGAATAGCTTCTAAAATCGCAGTACACATACCTACCAATACGTTTACAGCTATAAATTTCAGAATAATATCTACAATCCACATAACCGCCTCTATCCCTTATTCTTTTTTCTATGAAGCCATTTCAAAAACTTTGTCTTTTTTTCATATAAAAAATCGTTAGTTTCGATAATGGTTAAAATCGTCAAGCCTAAATTTATCAATGTACAAATCAATATGAAGCCGACTCCTCCATATTTAAGCCAATCCATAACCCCGCCTCTCTTTTGTTTTATATTTATTCGATTTAAGACTAACAAATAATTTAATCAATAAATCTACGTTGCCGAACCCGTAAATAAACGGATAACTCAATCAATAGAATCAGTCCACAAAGCAGCTATTAAATTGAGAAATAATATAATCAAAAGGAATACTACAAGCACTTCCTCTTTAGTTATCGTACTTTCCATACAAAACAACCTCTTTCTCAAATTCAACTCTCTCTATTCCCGTATGCCAACTTATATTTACATTGTGGAAATTAACACTCGAAATATTTAAGACGCCTATATTTCAATTCTTTTTCTGAAATTTTAAAGCCGTTTTTCTCAAGCCATTCCTCGTTTTTTCTTTCGCTTATAGGCGTTTCCGCATAATCGACGAAAAGTCTATAAAAGTGTTCTTTCGAAAAGCCTAAACCCGAAAAGTTTTTGTTGGTATGAACTGAAAACTCATCGAAAATGTGTACCGTCGCTATCGGGTAACCAAAATCGGTAATAATTACCAATCTGTAAGTGTCAAAAACATATTTCGGGAAATAAGCAACAGTACATCCGTTACTAAAAACTTATAAAAAGTTGCAAACTTTTATGTTTTATTCCTATTTCATCGAATATGCTTTCATACTAAATAAATTCAGATACTACTCACAAGTTCTTGTATTCTCCATAGGCGTAAATTCCCGATTAACGTTCGGTACATATCTGTAATAGCTTAAAAGTGTTATACTACAGATTGTTGTTTTAAAACATTTTTTCCATATATTTTCAGATTTAAACTTGCTTGAAAATCTCTATCTATAACGTTTCCACATTCACATTTATAGATTCTATCTGACAGTTTCAAATCTTTCTTAATATTTCCACAACAACTACATAATTTAGAACTTGGAAAAAATCTATTTGCTATAATTACGGAAATGTTATTCCATTCAGACTTATATTCAATCTGCTTTCTAAATTCATAAAAGCTTTGTTGTTGCACCGCTTTGGATAAATGTTTGTTTTTCATCATTCCCCTTACATTCAAATCTTCCATGCAAATAAAACTTGGTTTTCGTTTTACAATTTCAGATGTTGTTTGATGTAGGTAATTTTGACGAATATTTGTTAATCGTTTTACTACCTTTAAAAGTTCCTTTTCTCTTTTTATAATGTTACTTGTTTTACAGTGACTCACTCCTTTCTTATTTTTCTCATATCTTCTTGATATGGAACGCTGCAACCTGCGTTTTCTTTTCTCTAGTTTCTTGATTTTTTGTGTCTTATTTATGTTCTTATATGTGTTACTATCAGAACATATTGCCAGATCCTTAATTCCCAAATCTATTCCAATTCCTTCATTGGATGGGACAATAGTAGAATCTTGGTATTCAATACCAACTGTAAGATACCAGTTAAGTCCATCATATTTGATACGAGGATTCGTATATCTGCAATCTGTAGGTATTCTATTATGTTCTGCAAGTCTTATCCTACAAAATTTTTGATTTCTTTTACTTGTTGCCTTGCCTTTACCAGCTACTAACATAAGTTTTACGTGTGTATCTGTAAATTTTATTTTTACATTATCCTGATAGAATTTTGGAACTGATTTCTTCTTGCTTTTGAATCGTGGAAATTTTGAATATCCTTTAAAGAATCTCTTATATGAATCACACGCATCTTTAATCGCTTGTTTTGGTACATCACAATCAATTTCATTTAACCAGGCATATTCTTCAGTTTTCTTTAACTGTGTAAATTCTTTTCGTAAATCTCCGTCAGATATAAATTCTCCACCATTTTTATAATTCTCTTGTTCTCTACCTAATGCCCAATTATAAGCAAACCGA
This sequence comes from Ezakiella sp., assembly GCF_034180565.1. Classification (NCBI taxonomy): domain Bacteria; kingdom Bacillati; phylum Bacillota; class Tissierellia; genus Ezakiella; species Ezakiella sp. The sequence continues at coordinate 4,812 of NZ_JAXFOB010000005.1, forward strand.
GCAGTGTTAGCATATTGGAATAATTTAGTCTTTTGTTTGTTATTTGGAATTAACATTACTCGAATTGTTTTTATCATTTTTTCACCTCACTTTCTAAATAAATTATATAACTGTTATATAACCTTGTCAATATAAAAGTTGTATAACTTGACTATAACCATTATATATGATATTATTCTCTAAACGGAGGTGTTATTATGGCAGTCGGAAAAGATAAAGTAGGTGTTCTTGTTAATATGGATAAAGAACTAAAGGCAAAACTAGAATCTATTGCAAAAGACGATGGACGTTCTTTAACTAACCTTATCAATAAGATACTTACTGATTATGTAGAGGATACTCATAAGTAGGGTATCCTCTATTTCTTATGATTTACTTCATAGTAGAACAAATACTGCTGAAATAGACCGGCATACTTCCCAAACGCCCAATCAGGTAATTCACCACCATATTCTCTGTCAATAATCTTCCGAATATGGGTATCCACTGGGAATGAATCGAGATAATGTAATGCAAATAACAGAATACAATTTGCAACCTTTTCACC
>NZ_JAXFOB010000020.1:0-52287 GCF_034180565.1 Ezakiella sp.
AAATTATTGAATAATTTTAATTTTTGTCTAAATCGCGTCTAACGCTTGTTTCGTTTTATTCGCTCGTTGCGGTGTGCAATAGCACACCTCATTCGCGAAAAAACTGTACTGCGCGTTATACATCGATTTATCCTAAAAATTAAGAAGTATAGAGGGGAGGTTCTGCCTCCTCTTTTTCATGCTCTATAATATCTATGGGGTAGTAAAACTCTCCATTGATATTTTTATGTAAAAAAATATATCTATGCAAATATATAAGCAAAAATCTTTTCATTAAAAAATTTATGAAAAATGAGCCTTCCAATAATTCCCAATAAAAAAAGGAGATATTTCTATCTCCCCACATATCACTTAATTTTTCGATAAAATTGATGAATAACACGAAGTGCAGAATTTTTACTGCCCGAGGCGTACTGGCAAGTACGTCGAGGGTTGAAAAATTCGAACGAGTGTTAGTCGCAATTTTAGCAAAAATTAATCTATGTATAGAAAAACCCGCTTGTTATAGTAATAAATACATAACAAGCGGGAAAATCAAAAACAAAACAATAGGAGTACACTATTATTATATAATCCCGTTTCGTTTTTTTGTTTACATAAAAGTTACATTATTTGAATACAAAGTAGTCAAGGTCCGGGAAAGCGCTTTCGAGCTTGTTTAGAGCGGACTCGGAAAAAGAGTAGAGGTTTCTAAAATCATTTATTTGATAGATGTCCTCACCGTCTTTTGTGAAGATGATGTTATAGATCGGGTATTCCGAAAGGTAGCAGATGAGTTTTACTTTTTTATCGTCATCGAGTTCATCTTGCCAGATTTCCCATTTCGAAAATCCCTCATTATCTTCTCCCACTTTTTTCGCAGTTTCCGTTTTTAAAAGGTCGTAGCCGTTGTAAAATGCATCGTCGTCTTTAAACTGTTCCTCCGGAAATGCGACTTTGTAGCCGTCCGATTCCTCGACGAGAAATCTCACCATTTGACATCTCAAATCCACTTCTTCACTGATATATGTGTGTGCATAAATTTTACTCATTTCATCACCTATAGTTTTCCTTTCAAATATTTTACCGCAAGTTCGGTTCTGTCACGCGTGCCGGTCTTTAAAAGTATTTGCGACACATGGTTTCTCACCGTGCCTTCGCTTAGAAAAAGTTTTTCACCGATTTCTTTGTTGTTCATTCCGTCCGCCAAAAGCTCCAAAACGTCGAGTTCTCTTTTGGTAAGATTTTCCGGTTTTTTCTCCGCGACTACATTTATCGCAATTTTATAAACGTCGGGGTCAAACACGATTTTTCCGTTGTAAACCGCTTCGATTGCGGGTTTTAAATCCTCAATATTGTCTTTAAGTACATAGCCTTTTGCGCCTTTTTCGACTGCATTTTTTATATATTCCTCTTCGCTGAAAGTTGTGAGAAGAAGAATTTTTGCGTTTTTATCACTCTCAATTATTTTTTCCGTCGCCCAAATTCCGTCATATTCGTCCATTCTTATGTCCAAAAGAACCACGTCGGGATGAAGTCTTTTAAATTCCTCAAGTGCCTCTTTTCCGTTCGACGCTGTTCCGACAACTTCAATTCCCATTGCCCCGAGAATTGTCACAAGACTTTTCACGACGATTTTGTCGTCATCAACAACTATAACCCGCATCATATCACCTCTTTTTCGGATAGCTCATTATAATTTTAAATCCGTCTTTTGTATCTATGTCAAAATATCCGCCGCGCGCTTGCGAAAATCTCTCCATCGAGATAATTCCAAGACCCGGCGTAAATTCGCTCGGCGCCTCGCCGTCGCTGTATAAACTGATTCTAAAAAATCCGGGCTCTTCGACGATTTCGAGTCTTGCTTCCTTCGAGTCGGAGTGATTTATAATATTTGTCACGCCCTCTTTTAAAAGCTCGACAAGCTCTCTTTTTGTGGCTTTGTCCATGCTCTTTTCCGTGATTTTGTATTCGAGCGACACGCCGTTTTTTTGAAGTTCATCCTTTAAAATCTCCGCTTCATTCAAAAGGCTTATATTTTCATCCGAAAGTGTGTGGAGCGTTTTTCGAATTTCCTTTAATCCACCTTCGAGCCTTTCAATTGTGCCGTCAATTTCGTCGTAGCCGTGCTCAATTTGAAACGCCTTTAATTCCAAAATCGTGCCGGTCAAAGTGTGCCCGATGATGTGGTGAAGACTTCCCAAAAGATTCTTTCTCTCCTCGACTTTAATTCTCTCGTCGTAGATATATCTTTCTTCGCGCCTTGTCTTTTCAATGAGTCGCTTTTGAAGCGCCTCCTTGTCCTTTCTTATTTCCACATTTTTTATATATTCATCGAGTTTAAAAATTCTTTCGAATGAAACCGCCGTAAATCCCGCCGCTAAATATATAAAGAGTTCATAAAACTCCGGTTTTATAAAAAATAATATAATAAACGACAACAGCTCGAGCGGTCTTGAAAGGAAGTTCATTCCGATAAGAACGAGTGCATATGCGGAGTTGACATCGTTTTTCAAGATTAAATAAGTCGCCAAAAGAAATGCGGCACCTCTTACAATTTCTATCTTTTTATTTTTGAACGGTTTAAAAAGTGCAAATAAATATGATGCAAGAATCGCAGCTATCGAATTTAGATTTAAAAAGCACAGATAGATGCACAGTGCCGTAATTGTTCCGAAATAAATCATGAGCGCCTCCAATTAAATTATATCAAATAAAATGACATTTGTCATGGTATGAAGTGATGATATTCATAAGATTTTCATGGTCATTGTTGGTAAAATTAAATTAAGGAGGACAATTATGGAATCAGTAGTTGAAATTAGAAATTTAATTAAGAGATATAAGGAAAAACTTGCATTAAACGGTTTAAATCTGACCCTTAAAAAGGGTACAATACTAGGGCTAATCGGTCCGAACGGCAGCGGAAAGACGACGGCGATAAACTGTCTTTTGGGACTTTTAAATTACGACTCGGGCGATATAAAGGTCTTCGGTGGCGAGCTAAAAACAAACAGCTATGACAAAAAACGCCGAATCGGAGTTGTGCCGCAAGACATCGTGGTTTTTAACAAGCTCACGGTAAGAGAAAATATCAGTTATTTTTGCAGTCTTTATGTCGACGACTCTAAAATGATTAAAACTTTGACCGAAGAAGCGATGGAATTTACGGACATAAAAAAATATGAAAATTATTTTCCTAAAAAGCTCTCGGGCGGTTTAAAAAGAAGGCTTAACATCGCGTGCGGCATCGCGCATAAACCGGACTTTCTCGTGCTTGACGAACCGACTGTTGCGGTCGACGCCGAAAGCAGAAGTTTTATTTTAAATCAAATAAAAAATCTTCGTGATCAAGGTGTTTCCGTAATCTATACCACACACTATATGGAAGAGGTGGAGGAGATTGCGGACGAAATCGTAATCATAAAAGACGGTCAAAACATCGCAAGCGGCTCGCTTTACGATTTGCTTTCAATGATTGATGAAAAGGAAAAAATTCGCGTCGACTTGGGCGACAAAGGCGAGCTCAAAAATGAATTTTTAAAACTCGAAAATATAAAAAATGTCGATTTTAAAGATGCAATTTACGAGATTTCGTTCCAAAATGAAGAGAACAATATGAGAAAGATGATTGAGTATTTGGACAAAAACAATTTGGTCTACAATCATATTTACTCCGAAAAACCGCGACTCAATCAAATCTATCTCGAACTCACGGGAAAGGAGCTGGGATAAATGATGTACGGTTTAAAAAACTACTTTCGCTCTAAAGGCAATGTGTTTTGGAGTTTTGTGTTTCCGATAATTTTAATAACGATAATAAACACAATGTTCAGCCAAAAGGATGTCGCGATAAAAATAGCGAGTGAAAACCCTGAATACACTGCATTTTTTAAAGAGCTTGATCATTTTGAATTCGTCGAAACGACTGACCCCAAAAATGATATAATGGACAAAAAGCTCGACGTCTTTATCGACAAAAACGGCGAGATGATGAGTAAAAGAAAGGATATGAACACCTTCGTCACAAACTATTTTATGAGCACGTACGACAGGCTTTTGGAAGACCCGGCGGCAACGGCGGAGGTATTAAAGGGCCTCGAAAAAGTTAAAAATCCGACCGATAATTTAAGATTTATCAAGATGCAAACGCTCTTTTCAATCCTCATTATGACCGCGTTTTACTCCGCATACGGCGGACTTGACGTGTCGGGACTCTTAAATCCGATAAACAACGACATCGCACAAAGAATTTTGATGGCGGGGAAGTCGAAGGCAAAAATTCTCATGCAATTTTCGCTCTCGAACCTTTTAATCTCGGTGCTTCCGGTAATCGTGTCGACCCTCTATGCGGTCTATGTGCTTAAAATAGATTTAATAACAGAACCGCTTCTAACGATTGTTCCGATTGCGGTAATAGTGCTTTTCGGCTTTTCTTTCGGACTTTTCTTCGGCAGTTTCAACGCCGGCGACTTCACAAATGCACTCATACTTGTTTTCATGCTCGCAATGAGTTTTATGTCCGGAATGAGCGGCAACAATATAATAATCACGGTTCTTCAAAAAGTTCCGTTTCTTCTTAAAATAAACCCGCTGTTTATGGCTGTAAAAAATCTCACATTCATAAACACCGGCGTAAGAAGTTCATTAAATTTGACGGAAATGCTTGCAATTGTCGCGATTTCATTTGTTCTCATAACAATCGCCGCAATAAGACTCGGGAGGAAACGCTATGACAGTATTTAAAACAATTCTTATCCTACTGAAAAGAAATTTTATCTACGCAATTCTGTCGCTTACGTCGATATTTATAATGATTCCTTTTCTCACGGACAACTCAAACGACACACTCGGCTTGAACTTCAACTCATGCTATGTCGGAGATATTGAAAATGCGACTTATGAAGAAAAAAATCTTATAAAATATCTCGAAAAATACAATATAAAAAAGGAAAATTACGACAGCGATGAAACTTTGATTGCAAACAAAATGCGCGCCTACTCAATCATAGTCGACCTCACAAAACCCGAAGGTGAGGATAGAGTATCCGTAAACTCGAGCCTTTTAAATCTCGAAGTGCACCAATTTCTTGGCTATCTAAACTACTACAACGACTTTGACAAGGCAAACGAACTAATGAAAAAAGAAGTTCCTATGAAAATCATCGGCAAAGCGGACTCCGAAAAAAAAGAAGTCTTAAATGCATTTCTCATGTATCAAATTTCGCTATTTATAATGATGCTTTCGGGAAAAATACTCTCGCTCATATACAACGAAGATTTAAAAAAGAGACAAATAGTCTCCTCAATCACTCCGAAAAAATTCACACTAAACGTCATACTCGGAATGCTTTTGATTTTATTTGTCGCAGTTTTAATAACAATGGGAGCGTCGTCAATCTTTGTAAAATATGGCACAAAAGACTTTATGTACAGCTTTATAAACTTTATGTTCTTTGGAATTTCGATGATTTCACTTGCAAATCTCATTTCAAAAGTTTCAAAAAATACAAAAATCGCAGACAGCTTCGCAAGCTCAATAACACTCATACTTGCCTTCACATCGGGTGCTTTCATTCCACCGCAATTTGCAAATGAAAATGTTATAAAATTCGGAAAACTCTTTCCGGAATACTACGCCATCCAAAATGTCTATGAAGGAAAATGGTCGAACTTAGCTATAAAGAACATTGCAATCATGCTCCTCTTTGCAATCATATACTTTACAATTTCAATATATTATGAAAAATTCTTCCAAAAAGGCAAGAAAAATTTGTAAGAAAAAAGCACCCTCGCTAGATGGGGTGCTTTTTTCGTATTATGTTTAAAACAATAGGAGTACATTCGTGAAAAACACGAATATCATGAAAAAAAATATATAGATTATGATTAATCCATAATCCATTAACAATAGGAGTACATTATTAGTATACCTCCACTAAAGCGAAAAATAGTAACAAAATAGTTAAATTTTATATATTTTTAATCGTTTTTTCATATTCTTTTACAATTATGAGACCAAAAACTCTCTATTTCAGAAATTGATTAATAATTTAAAAATAAAACTATAAATTCAATTTTAATTTTTAAGAAATAAATACAACACGCGGATTTTTGTTACTATTTTGTAACCAATTAAAATTAATTGAAATGTAAAATAAAGCTGTACTCCTATTTGTTATGTAGAAATATTTGTCTCATAGAATATTTCGACCATAAGATTTTTTTCATGATATTGTAGGCAAACTCGCCTACAAACTGTACTCCTATTATTAAACATATTTGGAAAAAGCCATCTTTAACGAGATGGTTTTTTTCATTTTGTAAAATTGTTTTATTTTTGTAACCAAAACCGCCTCCACATATGCTAATATATAGTTGTACTCCTATTGTTTTGTTTTTGATTTTCCCGCTTGGTGGGTAGAACTTGGTTCTCCATCAAGCGGGTTTTTCTATATATAATTTCTAATTTTTGCTAAAATTGCGAATAACACTCGTTCGAATTTTTCTACCCTCGACGTACTTGCCAGTACGCCTCGGGCAGTAAAAATTCTGCACTTCGCGTTATTCATCAATTTTATCGAAAAATTAAAGTGGAGGGGAGATATTAATATCTTCTCTTTTTTGAGAGATTTATAGAATATTAATTTTCAATAAATTTTATTTTTTAGTATAATGTATTTTGTTTATTCTTTTGAGTTAATTGCATTTTTTTACATAGATACATATATCGAAGGTTTCTCCTACATAAATATCATAGGACCGCTAAAAATAATTTGCATATAATTGTATTTGGGTATATAATATATATAAGAATCAATCAGGAGGTATATTATGAAAAAGTTATTTACAACTATCGGAGTAGTTTTGGTTTCTGCGCTCTTAATTGTATTTTTAAAGAAAGGGACTTCTGTAAAAGTTGTTTCAAATGACAAGGAACAATTAAATTTAAATTCTGACATTGCATCCATTGAAACTTCGATAGACAAAGAAGAAGCTGAAGAATATGAAAAAATATCCGAAAAATTAGAAGACCAAATCAAAAAAAGCAGAAACGAATTTAAAGAGTACGAAAAAGTTTCCAAGGGTTTGGAAGAGCAAATAAAAAACAACAGATAAAGATAAAAAAAAGACTCGAATGCATGCCACTCGAGTCTTTTACTATTTTAATTATACATAATTCCTGAGTCCGATATTCTCCTAAAATTCTCACAAAAAAATCCGGGAATTTCCGGATTTTGGTAAAACTTATATAGCGAGAGTTAAAGCCCCATGATCTTTACTCTCTCACAAAGCACGTCGCTATAAGAGTAACTTATAATGCTTTGGTCTTCGTTATTTAAATAAACTTCCACTGTGAACACGCCGGGATACGCATTTACAATTTTTCCTTCTTTCTTCACGAGTTTGTTCCTTCCGTGGTCGGACTCGAGTTCAACCGTTTCCCCTACTAAAGCGGCAATCTTTTTCTTAATATTCATTATATTTTGCATAATATCCTCCCGTAAATTTATTTACTCTTATCATTTAATTGTTTTTACATATATATCTTATCACATTTTTCTATTTTTGTCAATCCTATATATCATGATTAATAAATATTATTGAATTTTAATAACACTTTTGATATAAAATATTGTAAAATTACATTAAAAAAGTGGGATATGGTTCCCACTTTTTTACCACCAGCCTTTTTTTCTGCTAGGCTTATTCTTTTTGTCATAACCGAAAATTTTTCTTGCAAGGAAGATTGAAATCAATCCCTTTATGAGTCTTACAATAAATATGTCGTTATTTTTTCTTTTTCTACCAAACATAGTTTCCTCCTTATTTCTTTTTTCTGTCTCTGAGCGGTTTGTTGTTCAGTTTCGGGTCCAAATCCTGCTCTATTTTTCCGGAGATTAATTTCGTCGTGTTCCAAATTGTCAGAAGCACAACTATCACCGTCACAAAGTCATAAATATATGACAAATCTAAATGTTTATAAACAAAAATCGATAACACAATTCCCACAATTGCCGAGATAAACGCCGTTATAGTTCCGGCATTTATAACTCTCACTCTCGTGAGCGGATTTTGAAGCGTCACTGTTTTAAAAGCGATGCCGTCGCCGTTTGTCTTTTTGAAAATCAGCCCGCCTGCAAGTATCGCCGCATATGTTAAAAGTACGAGTCCGCGTCCCTTTTCATTGTCGGTCTCGCCGAACGGAACGAATATAACCATTATAAAATAAACAACTACAAGAGCTATAAGTAATTTTTTTGCCATAATAATCGAGCTACTCCACGAGTGGAATATAATCCTCGTAACCCTCCTCTTTCATTTTTTCCAAAGGTATAAATCTTAGTGCAACGCCGTTTATACAATATCTCAAACCGCCTTTTTCAATCGGTCCGTCGTTAAAAACGTGACCCAGATGATTGTCGCCGCCGCTGCTTCTGACTTCAGTTCTTCTCATTCCGTGCGAATTGTCTCTGTTGTAATTGACATTTTTCGAAAGTATCGGCTTTGAAAAACTCGGCCAACCGCAACCTGAATCAAATTTTTCACTCGATGAGAAGAGCGGCTCTCCAGTGAGCTTGTCGACATAAATTCCTTGTCTATGTTCATCGTTTAATTCACTTGTGTTCGGATGCTCCGTTCCGTTTTCGCGCATAACTCTGTAGGATATTTCATCGATATTTTCTTTTATCTCCTCCTCGGACGGATTTTTGTAATCCGTTTCGTCCAAAGGAGTGTAAGCAAGTTCAAGATTTATATGACAATATCCTCCCGGATTTTTCGTAAGATAATCCTGGTGATATTCCTCCGCCTTTATAAAATTCTTCAAAGGAATAACCTCGACTGCGATTTCCCCGTGAATTTTTTCTTCATATGCAAAAATCTTTTTAATAATTTTTAAATCATTATCCGTAGTGTAATAAATTCCTGTTCTATACTGCCTTCCAATATCGTTTCCCTGTCTGTTCAAGCTCTTTGGGTCTATAATTCTAAAATAATGTAGTAAAATTTCTTCGAGCGACAAAAATGAAAAATCGTATAATATCTTTATCGTTTCCGCGTGATCGGTCTCTTTCACTCGTCTATAACTCGTGTCTATTGAATTTCCATTTGCATATCCGACAGTAGTTTTAATGACACCCGGAATTCTCTTAAAATAGCCTTCCATGCCCCAAAAGCAACCACCGGCAAGATATATTGTCCTATAATTATTTATGCCTGACACATATATCACCTCTCTTAATAAGTTATACCCATCCATATTTCATTTAAACGAAAAGAGTGTTTTTATGCGTTTTTATTGATTTAAAAATCAATTTTTGAATTCGTTTTTTTAAACTTCAATAGATTTTTAATTCGTTTTTCAAATTTTCAATTTATCTATAAAACGATTTTTTAATTTTTAATCTATTTAAAAATCGTTTTTTCAAATTCGTTTTTTAAAATTTTCAATCAATCTATAAAACGTTTTTTAAAATATGTATTAAAAAAAGCCACCTTCTCGCATAGGTGGCTTTTTTTAGTAGGAGTTAGGCCCATCTAGCTTGAGCCTAATATCATGAAAAAAATTTAGTGTCCGGGGTTTCCCCCGTAAACAAAATAATAGGAGTACATTTATTATTATACCCCGTGAATCGTGTTTTGTGATTACAAATACATTACACTTGCAAAACAATTATTTTAATAAATTAATGCATGAAAAAAGTCGCCCTCTCGCATAGGCGACTTAATTCAATAGGAGTTAGGTTCATCTAGCTTGAACCTAATATCATGAAAAAATTTAGTGTGGGGGTAAATCCCCCATAAACAAAACAATAGGAGTACATTTATTATTATACCCTGTGAATCGTATATTGTGATTACAAATACATTACACTTGCACTATTTTTCAATTTTTTTATTTTTCTCCTCTTTTTCGGGCTCATATTTTTTAAAGAAAAATCCAATCGTACCGACTGCAATAAGCGTTATAATCGGGTGAATCTCAAAGATTACAGTCATAACAACCGTGAGAGCCATAAGCAAAACTGTTATAAAATTCTTTTTTATATTTTTTAAAAGATCTATAAAACTCATCAAAATCAAAGCAAGAACCGCCGGCTTTGTGCCTTCCATAAATTTTAAAACATAGACATTTTCCTTATATTTATTAAAAAGCGTAGATAGAAAAAGTATCGATAGAAAACTCGGAAGCACAACTCCGACAAATGCGACAACTGCACCGATATTTCCCGCAATCTGTCCCGCCTGTGCGATTGAAAGATTTACCGCAAGCGCACCCGGAGCGGTTTGTGCGACGACAAGGCTGTCCATAAATTCCTCTTCGGTTGCGAGCTTTCTTCCGACAAGTTCGCGCTTCATGACGAGTATCATTCCATACCCGCCGCCGAAACTTATAATTCCGATTTTAAAAAACACGAGGAAAAGCTTTACCAATTTTTTGAAATCATAATTTTTCTTCATAATAAAATATTTGCTCCTCCCATCAAAAATATAACCAATATCGGATGCACTTTATCGGTCATCAAAAGAAGCATCGATACCACGAAAAAAGAAATATTTTTTAAATCGAGTGCTGATTCTTTTCCCAAAAGAAAAACTGCAGCAAGCACAAATCCCAAAACCGCAGGTTTAAGTCCGTCAAAAATTCTAACTTTTGTAGGATGGTCCTTGTATTTTGAAAGCGTTTTCATAAATATCAAAAGTATCAAAAGGCTCGGAAGTGAAACTGCGATTGTTGAAACGAGTGCTCCCAAAAATCCACCGTTGTCCTTTCCGATAAATGTCGCCGCGTTTATTGCAAAGCTGCCCGGAGTCATTTGCGAAATCGTCATAATTTCAAGAAATCTGTCGTTTGTAATTATGCCCGTCTTTATAAACTCTTTTTGAAAAAGAGGAAGCATCGCATAGCCTCCGCCGAAGCTGAAAAGTCCAATCATGAAAAACTTTTTAAATAATAACCATAGCATATAATCACCGCTTTTATTATAGTTAAATAAAAATTTTGTGTCAAATAAGAGCCTGTGGAAATGCGAATTTAAATTTCAAATTTTTTCACCAAAATATGATTTTTTGCTTGTAAAAATATACCGAATATGTTATAATCATTGTGGAATATGTTGAAGATTTATATGATTTTCGGTGGTTATCAACAAGCTTTTTGTGGAAAACTGTGGATAACTTCCCGATTTTTTGTAAAATCATTATAAATATTTAAATTTCAACTATAGTAAGCATTTTTAATCAAAAAATATATACGTGATTTACAGATTTTTAACGTGTATTTAAAACTTTAGTGAGATGGGATGTGGAAAACTTTTAACACATGTTGAAAAGTTTTCCACAGGTGTGGATAAGATATGAAAGCAAGTCAAATTTGGTATTTAGTTTTAAAGGAAATAGAGAAGAATTATTATTTGAGTAACACCAGCTATTTAAGTTTCATTCAGGTGCTTACTCCTATTTGTGTTAAGGATAATTTTTTGGTCATAATGGGTCCGAATCTTTTTACAATAAATATTGTCAATAGAAAGTACGCGGACTTTATCGATTCATGTGTCAAGGCTGTCAATCCGGAATTGTCATTTTTACTTATTTCTCCGGAAGAAGCTGAAAATTATGAAGCTGAAGAATATGAAAGAAGGCTTCCCGAAGAGAATCTTGAAAGACCGCAATTAAATCCGAAGTTCACATTTGAAAATTTCGTCGTGGGTAAATCGAATTCCTACGCGCACGCGACTGCGTTTGCGATTTCGCAAAATCCGGGCAGAGCTTTCAACCCGTTTTTTATTTACGGCAAAAGCGGCCTCGGCAAAACGCATTTGATTCAGGCGATTGCGCATGAGATTTTAAAAAATAATCCGAACTACAAACTTTGGTATGTTTCGGCGGAGCAATTTACAAATGAACTCGTCCATTCCATTAAGTCCGGAAAAAATGAAGTTTTCAGACAAAGATACAGAAATCTGGACTGTCTTATGATTGACGACATTCAATTTCTCGAGGATAAAGAAGGCATCCAAGGCGAGTTTTTCCACACATTCAATCAGCTTTTCAGTAACGGATCCCAAATCATCATCGCATCAGACAGACTTCCAAGGGAAATAAAATCCCTTTCGGACAGACTAACAACTAGATTTGAATCAGGAGTTGTAGTTGATGTTGTGATGCCCGACATCGAAACGAGAGTTGCGATTCTTCAAAGTTTGAACGAGCTCGAAAAGTATGAAATTCCTGATCATATAATCGGACTTTTGGCATCAAACGTGGACACTTCAATAAGAGAACTCGAGGGTTCTTTGAGACGTGTAAACGCATATGCGGTTTTGGGAAATGAGAAGCCGAGCGAAGAGATTGTAAACAGAGTTTTGGAGCAGATGAAACTCGAAAAAGTTAAAAATGCTCCAATTGAGCCGATTACAATAATAGAAAGAGTGGCAAAGGAGTTCGACGTGAAATCGGAGGACATAAGGGGCAGAAGAAAGACAAACGACATCACGCTTGCCCGACATGTTTCGATGTATATCACGCGCGAGCTCACAAATCTAAGCTATCCGGGAATCGGATATGAATTCGGGCGTGACCACTCATCGGTAATTTACGCCTGTGATAAAATAAAAGAACTGACAACGAAGGACAAGGCGTTAAAACGACGTATTGACAAGCTTATAAAAGAAATCAAAAAATAATTATAAACATGTTTTTTTTATTTTTTGCAAGTTATAAACATGCACTTTGTCCGTTTTATGTGGTTTGAGGTTGTTTTGCACACTATTAACAGCCCCTACTACTAATACTATTTTGTATATATATTAATAAGCCCCGAAAATCTTCGGGGAATTCTTAAATTTTTAAATCGAGGTGACAATTATGAAATTTAAGGTAAAAACAAGCGATTTGGTTGAATCCATAAGAATTGCAACCAGAGGTGTTTCAAAAGCCGCCGGCTCAAATGTTTTGGAGGGTATTTTATTTGAGGCGAAAGACAAGATTTTGACACTTTATGCAACGGATTTGAGAATTTCCATAAGAACCGTGCTTCCATGCGAGGTATATGAGGATGGAATTTTCGTTTTGAATTCGAATTTAATTTCCGAAATCGCACGAAAGATGCAAGGCGAATACTGCGACGTCACAATTGACGAAAATATTTGCGAAGTTAAAAGCGGCAGAAGCGTTTTGAAATTTGCGGCTCTTGAGTCGAAGGATTTCCCACCGTTTCCGACTCTTGCAGAAGAGGGCTCTTTAAAAGTCAAGGGAGAAGATTTTGTAGAACTTATTCAAAAGTCGAAAGTTTCAGTGTCTCTTGACGAAAACAGATTGATTTATACGGGAATAAAGTTTGAGTCGAAGGACGGATTTTTGACTGCGACCGCTCTTGACGGCTACAGAATAAGTCTTACGAGAAAAAAGACGGACGACAACACCGATATTCACTTTATCGTTCCGTCGTCAACTTTGTATGACGTTGAAAAGCTCATAACCGACGGCGATGATGTTCTCATAAGAACGAGTGAAAGCCATGCGATGATAACTTTCGGAAGAACCGACATTTACACAAGGCTTTTTGAAGGCGAATTTTTCGATTTCAAACCGCTCATTTTAACCGAAGGAAAGACCGAAGTCACAATCGACAGAAAGGCATTTTCGGACGCTTTGGATAGAGCGATGATCATCGCAAGGGGAAATATAAATATGGTTAGGCTCACAATCACCGACGGCAATATGAATCTCATGAGCAAGGGCTCAATCGGTGAAACAAACGACGATATCGAAATCGAAAAGACGGGAGACGATCTTTTGATTGCGTTTAATCCAAGATATCTTCGTGACGGAATCAATATTTTCGAAGACGACAAAATCAAATTGCTGTTTACGGAAAGCACGAATGCGGCGACGATTTATGGAGTGAAAGACGTTGTCTTTACTTATATAGTGCTTCCGGTGAGGTTGCAATAATGGATATAAAAGTAAAAGAAAACACGGAGCTTAAGAATCTTTTGAAGCTGGCAAATCTCGTTTCATCGGGCGGTGAGGCGAAATATGCCATTTTGGAAGGAGAGGTCACTTTAAACGGCGAAGTGACAAATGTTATAAGAAAGAAACTTAAAAACGGCGACATTGTCGAGTTTAACGGAGAGATTCTTAAAGTTGTAACAGATGGAAATTAAAGAGCTTGTGTTATATAATTTCAGGAATTTTCACTATGAAAAGGCAAAACTTTCTGGCGGACTCAATTTAATTCTTGGAAAAAACGGAGTCGGAAAGACGAATTTTCTCGAGGCTCTCAGTTTTATTTATTCAGGCAAGGGTTTCGGCGATCCCGCAAGCGAGGTGCTTATGCACAGCGCTGAAAAAGGCGGAGTCATGGCGGAGTTTAAGGAAGGTATACGGGATTTAAGAAAAGTTTTATATGTAGAAGAATCCGGGTTCAAAAGGGAGATGAACAACAAGCCGGTTGGCAGAATTTCAACTTTCAGAACCCACAACATAGTTCAATTTCTCCCGTATGACACGCTTTTAATTGACGGCAGCCCGGAAATCAGAAGAAGATTTTTTGATGAAATTATTTCAACGGTAAGTGCGGAGTACGAGAAAAACTTGCGCGATTATTATAAAGTTTTGAAATTTCGAAATAATTATCTCAAAACTTATTCAAACCCGTTTAAATTTTTGGATGCACAGGATGAAGTTTTCGTGGATTTAAACAAAAAGATTGACGAGACGAGAAAGAAATACATCGAACTCATTTTAAAACGCGCAAAGGTTCATCTTTATGAAATTGAAAATTCGTGGGATTTGAATTTGAATGTGGAAAATTCTTGGGATATAAATGAGCCGATGAAATTTAGAGAGAGTGTAAAAAATGAAGATTTGAGACGCCATGTCACCACTTGGGGCGTTTCAAAGGACGACATCTTGATAGATTTCAACGGAAAATATGCAAAATATACGGCAAGTCGCGGACAAAAAAGAGCAGTTGTGATTGCTCTGAAGCTCGCAAGTTTAGATTTATACAACAAGCTTTCAAAAAAGGAGACGATTCTTCTTTTGGACGATTTGTTGTATGAGTTTGATTTTAAAAGGGATAAAAGCGTGGCGGAAAAAATAAGAGATTATCGCGCTTTTGTGACTTCAACAAAGGAAGTCGAATCGGATAATGTTATTTTAATAGAAAAAGGAAAGGTAATTGGTTAAAATTTATGGCGAATAGTGAATATAAAGCGGAATCCATCCAGGTTCTGGAAGGTCTTGAACCGGTACGTTTAAGACCGGGCATGTATATTGGTTCCACTTCTGAAAGAGGTCTTCATCATTTGGTTTATGAAGTTGTCGACAACTCAATCGATGAAGCGCTCGCAGGAAGATGTGACGAAATAAAGGTTACTTTAAATAAAGACGGTTCAGTTACAGTCGTTGACGACGGTAGCGGTATACCTACGGAAATTCACCCGAAAACCGGAAAGAGCACGGTTGAAACGGTTCTTACAATTTTGCATGCGGGAGGAAAATTTAACAACGACGCATACAAAGTTTCCGGCGGACTTCACGGAGTCGGGGTCAGTGTTGTAAACGCTTTGAGTGAATGGCTCATTGCGACTGTTAAACGTCACGGCAAAATTCATGAACAACGTTTTGCAAGGGGCAAGGCGATAAGTGAACTTGAAATTTTAGGAGATACCGAAGAAACGGGAACTACAATTCAGTTTTTACCGGACAAGGATATTTTCGACACGGTAGAATTCGACTTCGACACTCTTGAAGACAGAATGAGAGAAATGGCATTTTTAAACAAGGGAGTTAAACTTGTTTTAAGAGATGAGCGCGGCGACAAGGAAAGGGAAAAGGTTTTTAAATACGACGGCGGAATTATTGAAATGGTCAAGTATTTAAACAAATCAAAGAACCCGATTGTCGAAGATATAATTTATATTGACGAAGAAAAAGACGGTCAGGAAGTTGAAATTGCGCTTCAATACACCGACGGATACAGCGAAAATATTATTTCTTTCGCAAATAATATCCACACTCCTGAAGGCGGAACGCACCTTTCGGGTTTCAGAACTGCGCTTACGAGAATCGTAAATGATTACGGCAGAAAAAATAAAATTTTAAAGGACAATGAGCCGAATCTTTCCGGAGACGATGCGAGAGAAGGTTTGACCGGAGTTATAAGTGTAAAACTTCCGCAACCGCAATTTGAAGGACAAACAAAGGCGAAACTCGGAAACAGCGAAACATCCGGAATTGTGAATGCAGTTGTCGGAGAAAAGCTCGCGCAATATTTCGAAGAAAATCCAAGAGTTGCAAAACTCATTTTGGACAAAGCGGTAAAGAGCCAAAGGGCGAGAGAAGCCGCAAGAAAGGCGAGAGAAGTTTCAAGAAACAGGTCGATTCTCGAGTCGACTGCTCTTCCGGGAAAACTTGCCGAATGTCAATCGAATGACAACAGCATAACGGAAATCTTCATAGTCGAAGGGGACTCCGCAGGCGGTAGTGCAAAGCAAGGTAGGGACAAACACTATCAAGCGATTTTGCCGCTCAGGGGAAAAATCATGAACGTTGAAAAGGCGAGACTTGACAAAGTTTTGGGATATCAGGAAATTAAATCCATGATCACCGCTTTCGGAACGGGTATCGGTGAAGACTTCGACATTGAAAAGTTGAGATATGGAAAAATCATCATCATGACGGATGCTGATGTCGACGGTGCGCACATCAGAACTCTTCTTCTCACATTCTTCTTCAGATATATGCCTGAACTTATAACCGGTGGACACGTTTATATTGCACAACCGCCGCTATATAAGGTTACAAAAGGAAGAAACGAAAAATATTGTTACTCGGACAAAGAGCTCGATGAATATTTGGATGAAATCGGACGTGAAGGAATTACTCTCCAACGCTACAAAGGTTTGGGGGAAATGAACTTCGACCAACTTTGGGACACCACAATGGACCCTGAAAAGAGAGTTCTTTTGAGAGCAAATATTGAAGATATGGGATACAGCGACGAAGTTTTTTCTATGCTGATGGGGGACAAAGTTCAACCTAGACGCGAATTTATAGAAGAAAACGCCAGATATGTAAGCAATTTGGACGTTTAGGAGATAGATATGAAGAATGTTATTGATGTAAAAGTTGAAAAGGAGATGAAAAAGAGTTATCTCGAATATGCGATGAGTGTTATTGTCGCAAGGGCACTGCCTGATGTTCGAGATGGCTTGAAACCTGTTCACAGACGTATTTTGTACTCTATGGAAGAACTCGGTGTCACAAATGACAAGCCGTACAGAAAGAGTGCGAGAGTTGTCGGGGATGTACTCGGTAAGTACCATCCTCACTCAGATACAGCGGTCTATGATGCAATGGTTCGTCTTGCACAGGATTTTAATACGAGATATTTGCTTGTTGACGGTCACGGAAACTTCGGCTCCGTAGACGGCGACGGCGCTGCTGCAATGCGTTATACGGAAGTGCGTATGACAAAACTCACGCATGAAATGATAAGGGATATTGAAAAGGAAACTGTCGATTTCAGTCCGAACTTCGATGAAAGTTTGAAAGAACCTGACGTGCTTCCTTCGCGTTTCCCGAATCTTTTGGTAAACGGCTCTTCGGGTATTGCGGTCGGTATGGCGACAAACCTTCCGCCGCACAATCTTTCGGAAGTGATTGACGGACTCGATTATATGATCGACAATCCGGACTGTACACTTGAAGATTTGATGCAATTTATAAAGGGACCGGATTTTCCGACGGGTGCGACAATTATGGGAAAAGGCGGCATAAAGGACGCTTATTCAACAGGAAGAGGGCTCATCACACTTCGTGCAAAAGCGGAAATCGAAACCACTTCGAGGGGAAGAAACAGAATTGTCGTCAAGGAAATTCCTTATCAAGTAAACAAGTCGAAACTCATTCAAAAGATTGCTGAACTTGTAAGAAATAAAGAAATTGACGGCATCACGGATATCAGAGACGAGTCCGACAGACAAGGCATGAGAATTGTCATCGAACTCAGAAAAGATGCAAATCCGAAAGTCACATTAAATCTTCTTTACAAGAGAACGCAAATGCAAACCACATTCGGCGTTATAAATCTTGCGCTTGTAGACGGCGAGCCGAAAACGCTCACTTTAAAAGAATTGATGTACTATTATTTGGAACATCAAAAGGAAATCGTCACAAGAAGAACCATATTCGACCTCAAAAAAGCGGAAGCACGAGCACACATCGTCGAAGGTCTTTTGAAAGCGCTCGATTATATCGATGAAATTATTAAACTCATCAGAGCTTCAAAGGATGACGCTGAAGCGAGAAGCGGTCTTATGAGCAAGTTTGAATTTACTGAAATTCAAGCAAATGCAATTCTTTCAATGCAACTTCGTCGTTTGACGGGTCTTGAAAAGGACAAGCTCACGGCGGAATATGAAGATTTAATCAAGAGAATCAACAGATTCAATGAAATTTTATCTTCGGAAAGAATTCTTTTGGGAATCATCAAAGATGAATTAAATGAAATTAAAGAAAAATACGGCGACGAAAGAAGAACCGACATCGTTCTTAACGAAGGCGAAATCGACGTTCTAAATCTTATCGCCGACGAATCGGTTGTAATTACAATAACCGACAGAGGATATATAAAGAGAGTGAACGAAAACACTTACAAGGCTCAAAAGAGGGGCGGCAAAGGCGTCAAGGGACTCACGACAAATGTCGAAGATGTTGTTGACGATTTATACACTCTCACAACCCACGACGAGGTTTATTTCTTCACAAATCTCGGCAAGGTTTACAGTCTTCGTGCATACGAAATTCCGGAAAGCGGCAGAACTGCAAAGGGCACTGCAATTGTAAATCTTCTTCAAATTTCGGGCGGCGAAAAAATCACGCAAATAATTCCGATAAAGAAAAATGAAGAAAGAGAATTTATGACATTTGTCACAAAGAACGGAATTATAAAGAAGACTGAACTCGCGCAATACGAAAACATAAGACAAAGCGGACTCATCGCGATAAATCTCGATGAAGACGACGATTTGATAAGCGTTTATTTGACAAATGAAGAAGACGAAATCATTTCCACAACGAGAAAAGGAAAGGCGATAAGAATTAACGGCAAGGACGTGCGCCCGACGGGCAGATCCACAAGAGGAGTTAAACTTATTACGCTTGAAGACGGCGACAGTGTCGTTTCGTCGCAAGTTGTAGGAAAGGGTGCAAAGCTTCTCACAATCACCGAAAAAGGCTACGGCAAAATGACCTCAGAGGAAGAGTACACAACTCAATCAAGGGGCGGCAAGGGAATTTTGACCCACAGAATAAACGAAAAGACCGGCGCACTTGTGACGGCACTTGTGGTTTATGATGAAAAAGATTTACTATTGATTTCATCGAGCGGTGTCATTATAAGAATTTCCGCAAAGGAAATCGCAAAGTCTTCTCGTGCGACAATCGGTGTAAAACTTATGGACATCGGCGAAGAAAAGATTGTTTCTGCAATTCAAACCGATGAAACGGAGGAATAAAATGGAAGTTTTAAAAAAGGACGGCATATTTTATCTGAGCGGGGAATTTGATATTTTCCACGCCGGCAATGTAGAAAGCAAAATCATGGAAGATTATGACGGTAAATCCGATTTGATTCTCGATTTCGGTGGGGTCACATTTATGGACTCAACCGGGCTCGGCATTCTTATTTCAATGCTCAAGGAGCTTGAAGAAGACGGAAATATGATTCTTGTAAAGAATGCAACTGACAGAATCAAGAAGGTTTTTGAAATTACAGAATTGGATAAGGTGTTTGGAATCAATGATTAATCAAGGAAAAGAAATTTGTCTCAGTGTACCGGCGGAACCGGAGTTTGTTATGAGTCTCAGACTCTTTTTCTCCGGGCTCGGCACAGTTGCCGGATTCGACGTCGAAGAACTCGAAGCGATGAAACTTGTCATAAGTGAAATGCTCGTTATGTCGGTTAAAGATGAACAGGAAACGGTCGATTTTAAATTTGAACTTGGGAACGGGGAACTTTCCCTTCGCGCAAATGTTACTTTCGACGATAGGGACGATTTGAGCTTGAAGATTATGGAAGCTTTGAGCGAAGAACTTACAACGGACGATGTGGAGACGGTAGTTAAATTTATAAAGGAGGCTTAGATGGCGGAAGAAAAAAAGACTGATAAGAAAAATAAAATAGATGTCGATAAGTCCGAAACCATCAAGCAAAATGAAAAAAAATCTTCAAAAAAAACAAGCGAAAAAAATGAAGATGTGAAGGATACAACTCTTTCAGAATCAAGCGATGAAAAAATTGATAAAAAGAATGAGAAGAAAAGAAAAAAGCAGGAAGAGATAAAAGAAAAATTTATCGAATACCAAAAGACAAAGGACAAGGCGCTCAGAGATGAACTCATCGAGGAACATATGTATCTTGCCGAAATTCTTGCAAAGAAATACACTGGCAGGGGAATCGATTACGAGGACATTTTTCAAGTCGCAAGTGTCGGACTCATTCTTGCGGTCGACCGCTTCGACCCGTCAAAGGGTTATGTTTTTTCAAGCTATGCCACTCCGACGATTATAGGAGAGATAAAGAGACACTTCAGGGACAAGGGCTGGACTATAAAAGTGCCGCGCCGCATCCAGGAGCTCTCGAAAAAAATCAGCGTTGCAAAAAATGTACTCGCCGGCGAACTCGGAAGAATTCCGACGGCGGAAGACATCGCCGACTATTTGGACGTGAGCTACGACCAAGTCATCGAAGCGATGGAAGCGTCGAAAGTTTATCAACCGGGGAGCATTGACTCCACGATTGATTCTTCGGACGACGGAAACGACCTTCAAATTTCGGACATAATAGGCGACGACGACCCGACTTATGAAAGAGTTGAAAATCTTGACTATCTCGTTCGCGAGCTCAAAAAACTTCCGAAGATTGAAAGAACAATTTTGATTGAAAGATATATCAACAGAAAAACTCAAATTGCAATTGCGGAAGAGCTCGGAATCAGCCAAATGACTGTTTCAAGAATCGAGAAAAAAGTCATTCGCTCCCTTCGCGCTGATGCGGAAAAGAGAATGGGCATCGACCACAAAAAGGAAAGCAAAAAATCGTAGTTATGATTGAAAAGATTATAGAAAATTTTGCGATTGACGCAAGTTTTGAGGAATTAAATCTCGATCCGAAGCCGGGGCTTGTGACTCCGACTTCGAAAGGCAGTCACGCGGATATGGACTATGAAATAATGAAAGCCGGAATAGAATCTCTCGTGGGATACTATTCCGAAGCTTTTTCATACGGTTTTTTGGGCGAAAGTTTTAATTCTTTACGAAAATTGGGAATGCTTTTCGAAAAGAAAATGTATAAAAACACTTCGGGCGTAAATACGCATCTCGGCTCAATTTTTTCGCTTGGAATTCTTGTGTTTCTGGTTGGGCGCATAAAGAGAAAATGTCTCGAAATTGACTCGGACAATTTTCACGAGCTCATAAAAAAGGAACTCGAGAGCGACGAATTTGCCGTGCTTTTAAAAGAGGGGAATTTCGGAGCGAGAGCGGAAGTGATTTCGGGATATGAAAACTCGTTTAATTATTTGGATTTCGATTTAACGAAGAGACTTTTATATTTGATTTATAATGTTACGGACACAAATGTTATAAGGCGTGGCGGAGAAAAAAACGCCGAAGAATTTAAAAAGCTTGCAGCTCAAGCAATAAGTTCCGGCGATTTAGAGGAGATTTCGAAATTTGCAATCGAAAAAAACATTTCTCCGGGTGGTGCTGCGGACATTTTGATAAACTCGATTTTTATCGAAAAAGTTTTGAACTTCGAAAAAGAGCGACGTGAAAATTATAGGGATGAAAAACTTTCTCACAACGACCGGATGTTTGAAAAAATAAATAACCGAAGTGTTGTGGTTTTAAGTTTAGTTGTTCCGGGAATCGAAAAGGACATGAAATTTTTTCGAAAATTTTTCGAAAGCGAGTATGAAAAGCTAAGAAGTTTTTTAAATCTCGAAGCGAAGGAAAAAATTTTTTCGAAATTCGGCTATTATGCAATTTTTCCGATTTGTAAAAGTAAAAAAGAGCTAGAGGAATTAAAGGGAAAGACCGTCGAAATCGAAAAGACGGGTCTTATTGACATAGACATATATTTTGAGGGAAAGCCGATTTCAAGGCGTGATATCGGTAGCCCGGAAAGAAGATGCCTCATTTGCGAAAACAAGGCGAAGGACTGTTACGTTTCAAACGCACACAAAAAAAGTGAGCTTTTGGACATGGCGGTTGCGATTATGAAAAATAATCAAATTTGATAGATTAGAGGGAATTATGGTAGCGATTTTAAATAAAAAGAAATTGTCAGACGATATATACGAAATAATGATTGATGCGCCGAATGTAAGCGAAAACGCAAAGCCGGGGCAATTTTTCATGCTTCAGGCAACTCCGGAAGCGGAAAGAGTTGCGCTTTCGATTTCCGATTGGGACGCTGAAAAAAAGACGGTCACATTTGTAATTATGAAAGTGGGAGAAAGCTCCGGTGCAATCGTCGAAAAAAATGTTGGCGAAGAATATTATCACGTGTGCGGACCTCTTGGAAATCCGAGCGATTTGTGTGATATGACAGACGCGGAACTTTCAAATGAGAAAGTTGTATTTTTGGCGGGCGGAGTTGGAGCGGCGCCGGTTTATCCACAGGCGAAGTTTTTGCATGAAAAAGGTTTTACTCCAACGGTTATTTTGGCTGCCAGAAACGAAAGTTTAATTCTCTACGAAGAAAAGCTTAGAAGTGTCGCTGATGTACATATTGCGACGGATGACGGAAGCCGAGGATTTCACGGTCTTGTGACGGATGCGCTTCAAGACCTTGTGGACAAGGGGATGAAATTCACAAGAGCGGTTGCAATCGGACCGATGATAATGATGAAGTTTGCGGTTATAAAAGCGGAAGCGCTCGGCATCACGTCTGTCGTAAGTTTAAATCCGATTATGCTTGACGGAACCGGGATGTGCGGTTGCTGCAGATGCAAAGTGGGCGGCGAAACGAAATATGCATGTGTCGACGGTCCGGAATTTTTCGGAAAAGATGTCGATTTTGACGAAGCTTTGAGGAGACTTAGACGATGATGGAAGATAGAAAAAAATTTTTAAATGATGAGCGAGCTCTTCGCCCGACAAAGAGGGACAGAATTTCACCTATGCAAAGGGACAGCGCCGAAAGAAATAAGGACTTCGAAGAAGTGAGTCTCGGTTTTACCGAAGAAGAAGCGGTTCTCGAAGCGGAAAGATGTTTGAATTGTAAAAATCCGACTTGCATTTCGGGTTGTCCGGTTGAAATCGACATTCCGAAATTTATCATGGCGATAAGAGGCGGAAATATAAAAGGCGCGAAGGAAATCATCGACAACTCGCACGCTTTTCCGGGAATTACCGGAAGGGTTTGTCCGCAAGAGACGCAGTGCGAATCCGTTTGCGTGCTTGAAAAAGTTGGAAAGCCGGTCAATATCGGAAAGCTCGAGAGATATGTCGGAGATTTTATGCGAAAACAAAATGAAAATTCGAGAAAAAATTCCGAGAAAAAGTTCGAGCACTCCGTCGGAATCGTGGGAAGCGGTCCGTCGGCGATGAGTCTTTCTTACGACCTTTTAAAGGCGGGTATAAAACCGGTCATATATGAAGCGTTCGACAAAGTGGGCGGAGTTTTGACATACGGTATTCCGTCTTTCAGACTTCCGCGTGAGGTCATCGGCTATGAAATCGAAAAACTGAAAGCCCAAGGACTTGAAATAAAACTTGGGACAATTGTCGGAAAAAGCATCTCGATTGACGAACTTTTAAAAAAGCACGACTTTGTATTTTTGGGAAACGGCGCAGGCCTTCCGAGACTTCCGGAAATTCCCGGAACGGACTCGAACAATGTCTTTACCGCGAATGAATTTTTGACAAGAATAAATCTGTGCCAGGCAAATCTTGACGGATATAAAACTCCGCTTCCGAAGGGCGAAACTGTCGCAGTTATCGGCGGCGGTAATGTTGCGATGGATGCTGCGAGATCCGCAAAAAGGCTCTATAAATCTTCGGAAATATTCTATAGAAGAGGCGAAGAAAAACTCTCCGCAAGAATCGAAGAAATAGAGCACGCGAAAGAAGAGGGCGTCGTTATAAACACAAATTACAATCCAGTCGCCGTGAATGAAGATGAAATAACATTTATGGTAAACGGCGAAGAGATAAAAAGAAAATTTGACATTATAATTTTTGCAATCGGAACAGAGCCGAACAAGCTCATGAACTTCGATAAAGAAGGCATAAAAACCGCAAACGGACTCGTCGAAATCGACGAATATTTCGAAACGTCGAGGGACAGAGTGTATGCGGGAGGCGACGTTGTGAGCGGCGCGGCGACTGTTATACGCGCGATGGAATCGGGCAAAATCGTTGCAAGAAATATTATAAAAAGACTTGGAGAATAACAATTGATAGCTGAGAGCATTTTGTTTGTATTGATTTTTTCAATGATAAAAAAATACAATTTTTCAAATACTGAATTTTTTCCGAAGAAATACATTACATTTCCACTTGTATTTGTCGTGATTAATGTCGGTTTATTTGTTGCGGCGAAAACCGGCGCATCGCCTGTGCAGATTCGAATTTTGCACATGTTGAGTTTTGTATTTTTCTATCCTTATATGATAAAAAATCACAAATACACGGGAATGCTCTTTTTGATTGCAGGTGTGAGTTTAAATCTTCTCGTGATGTATTTAAACGATTTTCGAATGCCGATTGACCCGTACTATTACGGAAAAATCGCATCTCAAAACGACTACGTGCTCACAAAAGCGGGCTACAATCTGTATCACTCGCTGATGGACGAGCACACGGTTTTATATGTTTTGGGAGACACGATCCCGCTTATGAAGCCGTATCCGTTTCCGAAAGTTGTTTCAATCGGAGACATTTTAATCGGCATCGGTTTCAGCGCCCTCTCAATTACAGCACTGAGGGGCGACTACAACGAAAAGAATGAGGAAGGAGAGATTTCGGATGAGAAATAGAAATTTAATATTGCTGTTTATTGTAATCTCACTCTTTATTTTCGGTTGCAAGAAAACAGATGAAAAGATTTTGGATACAAAGGTTGAAGCGAAAGTCGAAGAAAAGAGCGATGAGGCACTTCGCTCGAGATATGAAAAGATGTACAGCTCATTTTATGAAGCGTACAACTTTAGCAAAAAAACGGAGCTCGAAAAAAAGAACAGGGGCTTTAAACTCTATGTTGCGGGAGACATTATGTTTCACAGTCCGCAACTCGACGCGGCTAAAAAAGACGGTGCGTACGATTTTTTGGACAGCTTTAAATATATAGGCGGAGTGATTGAGGACGGACTTTCGATTGCGAATTTCGAAACGACAATTGCCGAATCGGGATTTATGGGCTATCCGCTTTTCAGAACTCCGAAAATCGCCGTAAAAAATCTTAAAGACGTCGGTTTTGATATTTTGGCGCTTGCGAACAACCACTCACTCGACGGCAAAAAAGACGGTATAAGGCGAACAAAAGAGGCGGTTTTGGAAAACGAAATCACACCGCTAGGAACATATTTTTCGGACGAAAAAAATGACCCGATCATACTTGATGTCGAGGGTCGAAAGATTGCATTTTTAAATTACACATACGGCTTAAACGGCCTTGACGGTTGGCTCGAAGGCGAAACAAATCTAATAAATGTGCTCGACGAAGAAAAAGTGCTTCATGATATAAATTATGCGAAGGAAAATGCGAACGGCATTATCGTCATGGTGCATTGGGGCACGGAATATATCATAAACGGCAACGACAAGATGCAGGAGAAGTGGCTGAACTTTTTTGCGGAAAACGGAGTCGACATTGTGCTCGGAAGCCATCCGCACGTGATTGAGCCTGACGGTTTCATCGAAAAAGACGGACATAGAATGTATTATATTTTCAGTCTCGGCAATTTTCTTTCGAACCAAAGGCGCGAATATATGGACCAACCATATGGCGAGGACGGCGTGATTCTTGAAATGAATATAAAGCCGTACGACGACAAAAGAATTTATGCCGCCGACGTTTTTTATCATCCGACCTGGGTTAAGCGCACGAAAACTCCGCTCAAATATGAAATTGTTCCGGTCTATGAGGGACTAAGCGGCAGCTTGGACGGAATAAATGAAGCTGACAAGGCGAAACTCGCGGAGTCGAAGGACAGAACGCTTTCGATTTTAAAAGCGGGGAAATATGTTGGAGACAAAGTCGATGAATAAATATGAGCAATTCATTGAAATAGAGGCAAGTGAAGACGCTAAGAAGCTCAATGATGCTTTGAAGCGCCTTTATATTTCACACAGAACCTTTAAACGATACTATTACCGCGACCTCATTCGCGTTGACGGCAAGTGGGTGAAGCACATTGACCCCGTGAAGAAGGGGAGCAAAATAAGTTTCAGAATTCCGGGGAGCTACACGCCAATCGGTCTTCCCGCCGAAGCGCCGGAAGTGCTCTACGAAGACGATATGATTTTTCTTTTGAATAAACCGGCGGGGATTCTTACGCATGAATCCAGAAATCATTTCGGAGTGAATTTGAAGGACATGGTTTCGACGCTTTTTAACGAGAGGGAAATTTTCGAGCCGGTCAGATTCATAAATCGACTCGACATGGACACATCGGGCATAATTATGATTGCAAAACACGACATTGCGCAAGGCTATTATCAAAAACTGCACGAAGCGGGAAAGATAAAAAAAGAGTATATTATGATTGCGAAATCCGATGCGCCGCTTACGAAAAAAACGACGGTCACGACGAGAATCGGTCGCGACGAAATCGGCATAAAGCGAAAAGCGGTCGGAGAAAATGAGGAAGGACTCGACGCAAAGACGATTTTCACGCCGCTCTATTTTAAAAACGGCTACGAAATTTTGAAGGCGGAAATAAAAACGGGAAGGACGCACCAAATTCGTGTGCACTTGGGGACGATGGAAAAAGTGCTATTGGGAGACGAGCTTTACGGCGGCGACAAAACGCTGATCTCAAGGCAGGCGCTCCACAGCTACAGACTGCGGACTTTTGATTTAAATGGAAATAAGATTGACATATTTTCGGAAATGCCCGAAGATATGAAGACGGTTATAAGGAAGATTAGAGATGAGTTTTAAAAAATTTCTGTTCATACTTTCGAAAGAGGCGGCGGGCGGAAGAAATCTCCCGACTGCGGAGGAGATAAGAGAGTATGTGAATCCGAATCTCGACGTCGAGATTGTAAAAACCGAATACAAAAACCACACGACGGAGCTTGCACGTGAGTTCGGGCAAAAAAATCCGGGAGCAGTCATCGTTGCTTGCGGCGGCGACGGCACACTTCGTGAAGTTGCAAAGGGCGTCTACGGCACCGACAGTTATTTTTCGTTTCTTCCCTGCGGAACGGGAAATGATTTTAACAGAAGCGTTTCGGGCGAGGTCGACAAGATTAAGCTTTTAAAAAACATTCACAATTTGGAGCCGGATGTGCTCGATTTAATTGAAATCGGCGGGGACATCTGTCTCAACGTTTGGTCTTTCGGGTTTGACGCGGACCTTCTTGTTGAAGCGAAAAAAATTCAAAAAAAATATCCGAAAATTATGGAGAGCTCGTATCTTTTTGCGGCGCTTAAAACTGTTTTCGGAAAAATTTCCTCGAAAATAGAATACGAAGTCGAAACGGTTTCGGGAGAAATCAAAAAGGGAAAAGGCGATTATATTCTTGGAAATATTGCGAACGGAAAATATTACGGCGGCGGCTTTAATCCTGCGCCGCATGCGGACGTCTCGGACGGCATTTTAAATCTAATGCTCGTCGACAAAATGAGCGTTGTTGAACTCGTGTCTTTAATCAGCAAATATAAAAAGGGAAAACACACTTCTCTAAAAAAGGTTCACATGTTCGAGGTGACGAGGGGAAAAATACGCTCGCTTGAAGGTGAACTCATCGGAAATTTCGACGGCGACATCATTCCATTTCACGAAGCGGAATTTCGAGTTTTAAAACACGCGCTGAA
The DNA here is from genome assembly GCF_034180565.1 of Ezakiella sp. NCBI lineage: Bacteria > Bacillati > Bacillota > Tissierellia > Ezakiella > Ezakiella sp. Next base: position 28,047 of record NZ_JAXFOB010000020.1, read on the forward strand.
ATTCGCAAGATTTAGGGAGAATATTTATGGATAATATAAAAATTGAAACGGAAAGACTAATAATAAGACCGATTTCTATGTTTGACGCGAAGGATATGTTAGAATATGCAAAAGACCCGGAAATGACGAGATTTCTGGGATGGGATGCGCACGAGAAAATCGAGGACACTCTTGCCATTCTAAAAACTATGGTTGAGCGCGAGGACAATTATCCTACATTTGCAATTGTTTTAAAGGAAAACAAAAAAATGATCGGCACAATCGACGCCATAATTTTTGGGAAAGGCAAAGCTTTGAAAGCGGAAATCGGATATGCACTTTCGCGTGAGTATTGGAGCAAGGGCATTATGACCGAAGCGGCGATAGGAGTTGTCGGGCATCTTTTTACAAATTATGGCGTTCACAGAGTTCAGGCGAAGCACGACTTAAAGAACCCCGCGTCCGGTAAAGTCATGGAGCATATCGGAATGAAAAAAGAGGGGACTCTCAGGGACTATCTCTATGTAAAGGGCGAATATGCGACGATGAATCTGTATTCGATACTTCGAGATGAGTGGGATGTTTTATACGGCGACAAGTCGGGTAAATAGATAGTAGTTGAAAGGAGGAGAAATATGGAAAGAGCAGCATCACTTCAAAAATTTTTATTAGGTGTTCAAATTGCAGACTTAATTTTAAAAGTGTGCCTTTTTGTTGCGCTTATAGTTTTAGTGATTATTGCAATCTCTTATTTGAAACAAAGAAAGAGAATCGAACTTGAATATCACAAGAAAAAAATGAGCGAAGAAAAAACACATGTGGATGTTTTTAAAAAGGAAATTGACGACACGCTTTTTGCAAAAGCAGACGAAGACGATTTGGAATAAAAATTTTAATTAAGCCGAAGGACTCGGCTTTTTTTATTGCAAAAATTTAATAATATTTTTTTAACCGCAATTTTGTGTGTTTTGTAACATTTCTATCTTGAATAGAAAGGCTCCATATGTTATAATTACTGTATATCTGAAAAGGAGGGATAGAGATGGATTACGCAGATAAAAGACTTCTTGAGCTCGAAGAACTTGAAGAACAGTTTAAAGAATTAATAAAAAATAAGCAGCTCAAAGAAGCAAAGGCATTGATTGAAAATTTAAATGAAGTCGACGTTGCGTTTTTGATAGACGAACTAGATCCGACGACCGGTACGGTAGTCTTCAGAATGCTTCCGAAGGACATTGCGGCGGATGTTTTCGCAAACTTTGACAGCGAGCAGCAACAGGCGATTATTCGATCTTCAACGGATGCCGAAATAAAGGCGATTATGGACGAACTTTATTTCGACGATAAGGTCGATATGTTGGAAGAAATGCCGTCAAATGTGGTAAATTCTCTTTTAAAGTACTCCGCTCCTGAAGAAAGAAATTTGATTAATCAGTTTTTAAAATACCCGGAAAATTCAGCCGGCTCTCTTATGACTATCGAATATGTTTCCCTCAAAAAGGAAATGACAATCGAAGAGAGTTTCCGAAAGATTAAACGCGAAGGTATTGATAAAGAAACTATTTATACACTTTATGTCACCGACGACTACAGAAGACTCATCGGGATTTTGTCTTTGAGGGAACTTATTGTTGCACCTGCTGAAACAAAAATCAGCGAGCTTATGCGCTCCGAAGTTGTTTATGTGCACACCCACGACGACCAGGAAGACGTCGCAAATCTATTTAGAAAGTATGGATTCGAAGCAATTCCGGTCGTAGACAACGAAAAGCGTATAGTCGGAATTATCACATACGACGATATTATCGATATCATTGAAGCGGAAACAAACGAAGACTTCCAAGTCATGGCCGCTATCACGCCGTCGGAAGACGAGTACTTGGAAACAAGCGTTTTGAGTCTTGCAAAGCACAGAATTATGTGGCTTATGGTTCTCATGATTTCAAGCACCATCACACAAAGAATTATTGCAGGCTATGAATCGTATCTTTACAGCGTTGCGGGGCTTTCAACATTCATCCCGATGCTCATGGACACGGGCGGTAACAGCGGAAGCCAAAGTAGTACACTTGTCATTCGCGGACTTGCAACGGGCGATATAAAGCCGAAAGACTGGTACAAAGTCATGTGGAAGGAATTTAGAATTGCAATGGTTGTCGGTATCGTTCTTTCAATAATCAGCTATTTTAAAATTATTTATTTTGATAAAATGCCGAACAACATCGCGCTCACAGTAAGCATAACGCTTATTTTTGCGGTTATGACGGCAAAGGTTGTCGGCGGTGCTTTGCCGATTGCCGCACACAAACTGAAACTCGACCCGGCGATTATGGCTTCGCCTTTAATCACGACAATTGCCGATGCCACATCACTAATAGTTTACTTCATTTTAGCACAAAGCATTATCGGTTAATTATGGCGGCGAATAGACGAAAAGTCTATGCCGCCTTTTGTATAGGAAAGGATTTTTATGAAATTATATAATAGTTTGACAAATAAAAAAGAGGAGTTCCGCCCGATTGAGGGAGGAAAAGTTTCAATTTACGCATGCGGACCGACAGTCTACAACGACATGCACGTCGGAAACGTGAGACCGCAAGTTGTATTTGATGTTTTGAGAAGATTTTTCATCTATCTCGGCTATGACGTGAAATATGTTTCAAATTTCACAGACGTTGATGACAAAATTATAAACAAGGCGAATGAAGAAAACACGACAATCGACGTGATTTCAAAGAGATATATCGAAAGTGTAGAGGACGACTTGAAGGCGCTTCACGTCTATGATTATCCTATTATTCATCCGACTTGCACCGAGCATATGGACGACATAATAGAGTTCATTGACGGGCTTATTAAGAAGGATTTTGCATATGAATCAAACGGCGATGTTTATTTCAGAGTGAGAAAACTTAAAGACTACGGCAAACTGTCAAACAGAAATATCGAAGACCTCGAAGTGGGCGCACGAATTGAAAAAAATGAAATTAAAGAAGACCCTCTCGACTTTACACTCTGGAAAAAGAAAAAGGAAGGCGAAGTTTATTGGGATTCGCCGTGGAGCGAAGGACGTCCGGGCTGGCACATCGAATGCTCGACAATGATTAAGTCGATTTTCGGCGGCACGATTGACATCCACTGCGGCGGCGAAGATTTGAAATTCCCACACCACGAAAACGAAATTGCGCAATCCGAAGCGCTGATGGATAAACCGCTCGCACACTATTGGCTGCACAACGGCATGATCAATATAGAAAATGTGAAGATGAGTAAAAGTCTCGGCAATTTTCTGTACGCAAAGGATTTTCTCGAAAAAGAATCCGGCGAAGTTCTGAGATTCTTCATTTTGAATGCGCACTACAGAAAACCTTTAAACTTTAATGCCGAAGCGATTGAAGCGGCAAAGACATCTTTGAGGCGACTTAAAAATTCGAAAAAAAGGCTTGCGGAACTTTTGGAAACTGCGGAAGATGCTCCTGCGACAGAAGAAATTTCGAAAAAAATCGGAGAAATAAGAGAGTCATTTAAGGCGCATATGGGCGACGACTTGAACACGCCGGACGCTTTTTCGGATATGTTCGCACTTTCGAAATTTGCAAACTCGGAATTGGGTGAAAATTCAACAAAGGGCTCGCTTGAAGAAGCTCTGAAACTTTTCGGAGAATTTACAGAGGTGCTCGGAGTTTTGCAAGATGACGAAGACGCGGGACTCGACTCCGAAGTGAAAGAACTTATGAGACAAAGGGATGAAGCGAGAAAAAACAAGGACTATAAACTCTCCGACGAAATCAGAGACCGTTTGACGGAAATGGGCTACATCGTCAAGGACACGCCGAACGGCACAGAGGTGGAGAAGAAATGATAACCGACGAAGTCTATCAAATGGACGTTTTAAATCTCGCATTTTTGGGCGACGCCGTGTATGAGCTTTTGGTTCGGGAAATGATTTCCACAAAAAACACGCGCGTGAACGAGCTCCACAAAGAGGCGGTGCACTTTGTTTCCGCAAACAGCCAATGCGAAGATTTGGACGTAATCTGGGAAGACTTGGATGAGCGTGAACAGACAATCGTGAAGCGTGCGAGAAACAAAAGACTGCACGCACCGAAACATACAAAGCCGCAGGTTTACACTCTTGCAACCGGTTTTGAGGCGCTTTTCGGAGCGCTATATCTGAGCGGCGAGAAAGAGAGAATAGCCGGACTTTTCGAGAAGATAAAGGAGAATAAGTATGGAAATAATCGGTAGACAAGGCGTATATGTTGCGCTTGAGGACGACAGAATTGAAAAAATTCGCCTCGTTGTCATGGACAGAAACAATGAGCGCATAAAAGATATCATTGAACTTGCCGAAAAAAAGAATATAAAAATAAGCGAAGACAGAAATTTCTTTAACAAATTTAAACGCTCACACCAAGGAGTTGCGCTCGTGATTCCGGAGTTTAAATATATGGAGCTCGACGAAATGTTTAAACTGCCGCAAGAGGAAAGGGAAGTCGTGGTTGCGCTCGACTCGATTGAAGACGTGAATAATCTCGGCTCAATCATAAGAAGTGCGAGCGTGTTCGGCGTTTCGAAAATTATAATTCCGAAGGACAGAGCGGCGGATGTGACGCCGGCGGTCATAAAAACTTCGCAAGGCGGCATTGCGGACGTCGACATAATAAAAGTCACAAATCTTTCGAGAGCGCTCAAAGATGCGAAGAGCAAGGGTTACTTTGTCATCGGTTGCCACATGGAAGGGGAGCCGATGGAAAATTTCGTTTCACCGCCGGTCATAATTGTTGTCGGCAACGAACACAAAGGAATCCGACCGGGCGTTTTGAAAGAATGCGACAAAGTGCACACAATTCCAATGTCAAAAAATTCAAGTGTCGGCTCGCTTAACGCCGGCATTGCGGGTTCGATTATGCTCTATGAATATTTTAAGGCATTCGGAGTATAGCGACCTCATCCTGGTTGACGGGTACAATCTTCTCTTTGCGGACAAAACGCTGAAAGAGCTTTCGGAGACGAGCCTCGAGGAAGCAAGACTTCGGCTTGAAAGCCTGCTGTCGGGTTACTCACTTTATGTAAAAAAACAAATCGTCGTCATCTACGACGGACATTTTGTGAAGGACAATCGCGGCGACGAATTTATGCGGGACAATTTGGGAATTGTCTTTACGAGAGAGAACGAAACTGCGGATTCGAGAATTGAATCGCTCTCGTTTTCACTTTCGGAGCGGTTCAATCTTACGGTTGTCACAAGCGACTTCGCTGAGCAAACACTTGTTCTTATGAACCAAATTGAAAGAATGGGCTCGAGGGAGTTTCTAAATCGATTGAAGGACAGCTACAAGCTCGAAAAGAAGATGCACAGAAGAAAGAATCTCGCTACCGAAAAAAATACTTCCGACTGGAAGGAGATTTTAAAGGAGATTCGAGAAAATCTGGAGGAATAAAATAAAGCTGATTTCCGTTTCGGAAGTCAGCTTTTTTGTGTATTATTCTCCGGCTTTAAATTCCATGATTGCGTTCATCACGTCGTTTATATTTGCGATGAGCCATTTGTCACCCTCTTTTTTAAGGAACACGCTCTTTTCGAGTTCGACCATATTAATCCCGTCGACATCGACGTCTTTGATTTGTGGGGCACCCCCTTCGAGCATGGGGTTATTTAGCCCGACCTTGTTTACATATTCGCCCATATTCATCGATTCAAACTCGTACATAAGGGAGCCTTCGGTTTTGTCTTTTTCAATTTCTCCCGAAATATATTTAGATGAAATTTTCGAAAGATATGTTTCCATAAACTCCCTTTCGAAATCGTCGTGCCATTCGGTGTTTCGCATTTGCTCCTGTTCTTCGCCCGAGACAAAGTCGGCGGCGGTTTTAAAATCAGCATCCTTTAGAGCGGCGAAAAAACTGTCAACTGTTTCCTTTGCCTTTTCGGTTTCACTTGAAGTCTTGCTTTTGCAACCGCATAGCGATGAAAAAGCTAAAACTGCGGCAATAATATATAAAATCCTCTTCATATTTTCCTCCAATATATTTTCGAGTTCAAGCGCTGTTTTTCGAAAAATTGTCTATTGATTTTCGGGAAAGCTCGAGTGGTGTTCGAAAAATGTTCAAGCAATTCTCGAAAAAATTTCAGGAAAAATTCATGAGTGCTCGGATAATGTTCGAAAATTTTCACTCGCTTTTCGAAAGCGAATTTTCCTTCGCCGAAAATCAAAAAGCGGTCAAGTAATTTTTTTAAAAAACCCGCTATTTTCGCTTAAATTCGTATTCTATAACAATTACATTATACTATAATTTTTGTAAAAAGCAAAAAAAACACCCAATCGCAACCGATTGAGTGCTTAAATGGTATTTTGTTTATCTTCCGTTCAAGAAGTCGCACATTGCTCTTAAGTTTCCTAAATCTAAAAGCATTCCGAGGTGGTCGCCGTTAACTTCTTTAAACTTAGCTCTGACTTCCGGTGTCATTTCGTCGAATGTCATACCCATCGTTGCTGAGTAGAGCGGAACCATTCCGTCTCCTTCCGGAGTGCTGATTGCGTAAACATTGCTCAAAATGTCTTGGTTTCCAGGGAAATATCCTGAAACAACTGTAGGGTGATTGTTTCCTACAAAGAACATTGAGTTCGGACGGTGCATAAGAATAACTTCGCCGTCTCTTTCGCCGTTCACTCTGTAAAGTTTTGAGTTTTCGACAAATTGGGAATATCTGTCGCCTTCTGCTGCAACAGACATTCCATAGTCAACAGTTTCCAAATCTGCAATTTCAGAAACATTTGCATCTGTAGCTGCTCTTAAAATTTCGTCGTAATTTCTATATGAGTTGTTTAAAATTCTGTTGAAACTATTTAGATTTTCGTTGTAAACATGTTGATATGGATATTTTTCAAGCATTCTTTGTGTAGGAAGAAGTTCAATCATTCCTACAAAACTGTTGCAGATGTCAGCTTTAATTCCGACGAATTTTTCAATCAAAACATCTGCAAATCCGCCTGCGAGACTTCTACTTGACAATGTGTTGTATGCAGAAGGTGCTCCTTCATAAGGTGTGCCGAATGAGAGATATTTGTCGACTTTTTCGTCGTGATTTCTTAAATAGTGTGCTGAAACAAGTCCGCCCATGCTGTGTGCGATGATGTCAACTTTAACTTTTCCGCCGTCTGTAATTTGGTCGATGAAAGCGTCCAATTTTTCAGCTGTTTCAACATTTGATTTTCTCCAGTCATATGAGAAGAGATAAACCGGTCTGTCCGGGAAATTGCTCATAAGTTGTCCGAAAAGTGAAGCGTACATTGCAACCGGTCCGGTGTGTCTTTGGAACACAGGAACTTTTCTTAAATCGCCTTGTTGAAGGCCGTATAAATTCGGGTTTGAGTCTAAATTTAAATCTTCATTTGCTTTTGATGCGTCATATCCGATTGGAACCCAAATTCTTTTTGCAGATTTTTCTTTGTCGCCTGAAATCATTCCTGTAGCTCTTTCTTCAGGAGTTACAAGGCTGTCGTCGATATTGAAGAGTTCAGAACCTGCTATGCCCGGAATGAAAATGATAGGCTTTTTGCCTGTGTTTCTTTCGTGAATTTCATCGCCCAAAATATAATCTTTTAAAGAACCGATGAGTTCTTCGCTGTTCATTTTGTCAGCTTCAAAATATTTGTCGGAGTTTTCTTCAAAAAGTCTTTTTGAGAAAGCGTAATCTCTGTTTCTCATTTTTGAGAAATCAGTTACCGAGATAAGTCTTGTGTTTTCTGCGAGATTGTCGGCAGCATTTTTGTAGCTGTTTGCATTTCTGAAATAGAAATGGTCTCTTTGTGTGTACGGTCCATTTTTTGTGATAGGTCCGATGTTCGGATATGTGCTTGTGAAAAGAACGATGTCCTTTTTATCTTCAAATCCAAGTCCGTTTGCTATTTCAAGTGCTGCTGTCGGGTTTGAAAAACCGAAAGGTCTGATATATCTGAATGCATTTTCGATTCTTTTCAAGTCCTTTGATTTTCTTGCATAAGTTGTTGAATTGCCGTTAAAAGCAATAAGCGTGATTGAGATGTCTCCTGTTTCGATGAGTTCGTTGGAGAGTGTAACCACTTGATTTTTAATTTCGTCGAGAGCATTTTGGCTTGTGTACATGCTTCTGTCAACTAAAAATACAACTTCTTTTGCACTGTTGTCTTCCGGAATCGGGTCCGGAACGATTGTGTCGTCCGTGGTGTCTTCTACGGCGTTCGGTAAATCATTTTGAGCGAAGATTGCCCCTGTGTTAAAAATGAGTCCGAGAACCATAAAGAGCGCCAACATAATTGATGTTTGTCTTGTCTTCATAAAATCCTCCTTAAATTAAGATTAAATTAATAATCTTTTTCGTTAGCAATTATATTATATCATATTTTACATTAAAATGGGCTATAAAAATAAAAAAAATAAAGAAAAATAGAAAATTATTGGTAAATAAATATTTTTTTTACAATTTATAATGATGAAATATCAACTGTCAGCCGAATGGTAAAATTAATTAATTGTAGAAATATGCCGAGAATTTTTAATAATTATTTGTTTTGCAGGCATTTATAACAACATTTTATAAAAAATTACAGTTTATTAATATATTTGTCGTAGCGTAAATTTAAATTCTTAAATTTCAAAATCGATTTATCAGATTAAATCAACTCAATTGGAATTGATTTTCATTATCAAAACCGCTAAAATTTTTTTGATGGGAAATATAATTTAATAAATGCTTTTAAACGCTTTTTATAAATTCATAAAAATATCTGTGAGTTTTTTACCCACAGATATTCTCGCACAAAAAAACACCCAATCATAAGATCGGATGTTTTAAAAACTATCTGACTTCTCTTCCGTTCAAAAAGTCGCACATCATTTCAAAATTGTGGCGATCGGAGAGCATGCCCATGTGGTCGCCGTTCACAACTCTGAATTTCGCCCTTATTTCCGGAGGCATTTCTTCGAATGTCATACCCATCATTGCGGAGTAGAGCGGAACAACGCCGTCACCTTCAGGAGTCATAATATTTTCAACTCTTTTCATCGATTCGCCTTCTTCGCCCATGAAATATCCGGCGACAACTGTCGGGTGGTTGTTGCCGGCAAAGAACATCGAGTTCGGACGGTGCATGAGAAATATGTCGCCGTCTCTTTTGCCGTTTTCTCTAAACATAGAAACGACATCCAGGAATTTTTGATATCTGTCGCCCTTTGCAGCGCGTGTCAACGCGAGGTCTTCGGTTTCGAGGTCCAAAGATTTGCTGATATTGTTTTCGCTCAAATATTGAACCAATTCTTCGTAAGTTTTATTCTTTCCTCTGATTGCGCGGAGAAATTCCTTTTGATTTTTTTCATCGAGTCCAACATATTGCATTGGATATTTTTCGAGCATTTTCTTTGCAGGGAAGAGCTCAACCATTGATGTAAAGCTCGAAACAACCTTTGGGTCGAATCCCGTGAAGGCTTTAATAGCACCGTCGACAAATTCATTTACAAGAATTGAGTTTGCAACATAATGGTGCGTTGTCGGCGCGCCTTCATAAGGAGTGCCGAACGAGAGATATTTGTCGACTCTTTCGTCGTTGTCCTTCAAATAAAGAGCGGAGATTATGCCGCCCATGCTGTGAGCGATTATATCAACTTTAACTTTTCCGCCGTCCGTAATCTCATCTAAGAAATTGCCAAGCTTTTCTGCGGATTCGACATTCGATTTTCTCCAGTCATATGAGAAGAGATAGACCGGTCTGTCCGGAAAATTCTTCATGAGATTTCCAAGAAGCGGAGTGTATTGCGAGAACGGTCCGGTGTGTCTTTCGAGCAAAGGCACATTTCTCAAATCGCCTTGTTGCAGCGCATAGAGAGTGTCGTTTGTGTCAAGACCCAAATCTTCAGTGACTTTTTTCGGATCATATCCGATCGGCGGATAAATCAACTTCATATTTTTTTCATTGTGTCTTCCAAGCATGCCCGTCGCTTTTTCAGCGTCGCTCACGAAACCCGGCTCGATGTTAAAAAGTTCGGAGCCTGCAATTCCCGGCACAAAAACTATAGGTTTTTTGTCGGTATTTATTTCGTGAACTTCGTCGCCCAAAATAAACTCCTTCATTGAATCTACGAGTTCGATTTCGTTCATCTTTTCAGATTCAAAATATCTGTCCGAATTTTCTTCGAAAACTCTTTTTGCAAATCCGTAATCCCTATTTTTTAGAGCGGATAAATTTGAAACCGTGATAAGTCTCGTGTTTTCTGCGAGACTGTCGAAAGCTTTTTTGTAGCTGTTTCCATTTCTTAAATAGAAATGATCTTTTTGCGCATACGGACCGTCATTTGTGACGGAGCCGATGTTCGGATAAATGCTTGTGAAAAGAACGATGTCCTTCGTTTCGGCAAATTCAATACTATTTGCGATTTCGAGTGCTAAAGTAGGGTTTGAAAAGCCGAAAGGTGTGATATATCTGAAAGCATTTTCAATTTTTTCCACATCATTCGTCTTCTTTGCGAGAGTGTTTGCATTGCCGTTAAATGCAATGAGCGTGATTGAAACGTCACCCGATTTAATGAGTTCGCTCGAAAGGGCGGTCACTTGATTTTTAACATCTGCGAGAGTTTTACTATACATACTCCTGTCAATTAAAAATACAACTTCTTTTGCGCTCGTCGGAACGTCCGTCGTGTCTTTTGTGGCGTCCGGTAAATCATTTTGAGCGAGTATTGCTCCTGTGTTCAAAATGAGACCGAGAACCATAAAGACTGCCAATAAAATTGTGGTTTTTCTTGTCTTCATAAAATCCTCCTTTAAATTGATAAAAATTAAAATTTTATCATTACATTATTCATTATACCATACTACTGCGAAAATTATTCATAAATTTATGAAAATTTACAAAAATCTAAAAGAATTAATAAATAAAAATATTTTTGACAATTTTAAGCTTCGTAATATCGTCAATATGTAGTAGAAAAATTTATAAAACAAATTCAACAGTTTCGATTATATAAACGCATTGAAAGAGAAGATATTAAGTTTTTGAAATATTTAAAAGTTCTACGAATAGATTAAAACAAAAAAATCTTTGAATAAACCGCTATGATTCATACAAAGATTTCTATAAAACTATTTTCTTTTCGGTTTTTTAATATTCATTCCAAAAACCATTCCAAACATCATTCCAATACCTATGCCGACCGCCATCTCGTCTGCGAAAATAGAGCCGAGAGCCGCACCCAAGCACATACCGATGGACATGCCTTCCGGCATATAATTGTCTTCTGTATCTTCATTTTTGTTGTCGTGCTTTTTTGCGGAGTAAATCGCAACATAAGCCGCACCCGCGATGAGCACAAGCGGAATAATGATTTTCGACATATCTTCTAAAAAATCCATAAAACCTCCAAGACTATTTGTAACTTACAAAATTTTCTTTTGTCAAATCATAGAAGACGGTGGATTGCAGTTCACCACGTTGGTCCTTCCACGAGTCATATTGGATTTCCCTCACTTTAAATCCAAGTTTCTCATAAACATGTTGCGCACGTTTGTTTTTTAGATTGGTCGTGAGAAAAATAAGATTTGCCCCCATACTAAAAAGCTCCTCGATAAAAAGGCTCAAAACAACTCTCCCGATGCCGCGCTCCTGATAATCGCTTTCGCAAATTTTTATTCCGATTTCGCATTTTTTATCGTCCGACATCTCGTAATTCATCTCGCCGATCGGAATATCCTTGTACTCGATAATGAGTGTTCGTTTTTTGTCCGTATAATTTTCGATTTGCTTTCGGATTCTCTCAGCATTTGTGTGAACACCGTCGGGAAAACCTGCATGCGCCATAACACTGCCGTCGTTCCACCACGTTTCGAGTTGTTTTGCATCGGATTCGATAGCATTTCGAATCAAAATATCTTTATAATTTATATTCATCTATTTATTTCCTTTCATTTTAAATTTCAATTTTAAGAATTTCGCAAATATTTTTGTATGCGATTTTTTCCATTTCGTCAGCGCTGAAATTCATCTCGTCCAATATATCGCAGTATCTGTTGTAGACATCTTCAGCTTTTGTCTTGTAAACTTGCGGGAAATCCGTTCCGAAAATGAGCCTGTCGGCACCGAAACTTTTTAGAATGCGCTCCGTCATACCGGCACCGTAAATCTCGTAGAGCTTAGGGAGAATATATGAAATGTCCGCAAAAGTCGTCCCGCTTAGCGCATCTTGCCACTTCATGCCGCCGAGATGCGACGTGATAAAAGTGACGTCCGGAAAAACTTGAATCATCTTATTTATTCTGTCGGGTGCGCAGTCGTCGTGAAAACCGACCATTGTCGGATTTGAATGCACCATGACGGGAATTTCAAGAGCCGCCGCCTTTCGAAGGATAGGAACCATTCTGAGATCGTCGAACGGAATATTGAGGTTGTTCGGGTGAATTTTGAGTCCCGAAAGACCGTCTTTTTTTATTGCATCCTCGAGCTGTTCGACTGCAACGTCGAGCATATAAGCCCCGACATTTTGAACATCGGCAAATGCAAGAAAAAGTCCGTCCGAATTTTTCACGACCTCGCCGAGCCAACTGTTGTTCTTTGTGGTCTCCTGATACATAAAAGGATCGTTCGTCGGTTGCAAAATAAACTTCTTCACATTATATTTTTTAGCAATCTCAATAAAATATTCCTTTTTTGAATAAGTCCACTCGCATCCCGGGTCACCTTCGAAATACTCTCTGAACTCGTCTGTCACCAAATGCGCATGTGCATCGACCTTTGGAATCTCTCTCCACTTCATAAAATCACCTCTTTAATAATATTATAACATAAAAGCGGGTGGTGGGGGAGGGCGAGAAATTTTTGGGAGAAATCATTAATTGTATTTGTTAATGTACGCGACGTAGCGGGACGGCACTGTGAGTCCTCCCGCGGTTATGACTTACGTTAAATTTGGAACATCACCAACAACGCTGAGATAATAAAATACAGTAACAAAAAACCCCCAAACCAATTTTCGCAATGTGTGTTTTAAACACGTCTTCATTTCTTTTTCCAAATTTGCGGCGATACGCTTTTTTACGCGTTCGGTGTGACAATTCAGACTCTATTAAACATCATAATCAAAATGCTCAATCGATTTTTTTCCTGCGACATCGTCTTCAACAAGAAAATCCATTTTCGTCATTCCGTTTGACTTCGCAATGATTGACGTTGGGAATGAAACAACCTGCTGATTAAAGATGCTGATGTTGTTGTTTACAATTCTCTTTGCTGCGGCGAGTTGTTCATTTTCGTCGTCGATTTGATCCTGGAGATTCAAAAATTGCTCTGAAGATTTGAGCTCCGGATAGGACTCCGCCAAAGCATAAATTCTCTCGATGGCTTCGTTTTGGTTCTTAATTGCTTGATTCGACTCCGAGATGCTTCCGGATTGTCTTAGTTTAATAATATTTGCGAAAGTTTCCGCTTCGTGCTTTGCATATGACTTTGCAACCTTTATCATTTCGGAAATCGTGTCGTATCTTTTTGTGAGTGCGATGTCCACATTTCTCTTCGATTCATCAATGACAACTCTGTATCTTTTCAGTCTGTTCGATGCGCTGATATACCAAATCAAAACAATTGCAATCAGCGGCAGTAAAATATAAATAAATAAATTTTCCATATAATCTCCTTTAGAATTTTTCTCCGATAATATCTATCAATGCATAAAAATCTGCGAGTTTCGTCCGCACTTTTTCATACTCTCCGGCGAGTGAAAGATTGTCGACAAAATTTTTTGTGTGCGGAGCCGCAAACAGAAAATGCTTCGATTCAAATGCAACTGAAATATATTTTTCATTCATATAAATCGCAACATCCATATTTTTCTTCATATTATTTAAAAGCTCTATGATATTTGCATCGAGAATCAACCGCGTATAAAAATCGTCGGTTGAAAAGATTGAATATGAATTGTTGAACTCAATCGACTCTGTCTGAATTTCTTTTTCGTCTTTTCTTTTGTTGCCGTAGGGCCAGTGATTTATGCCGAAAATTCCTTTTTTATAAACCGGAACAACTCTGATGTGGCCGCTTATATTTGTCTCGAACTTTGCACATAGAACCTGCCCCGTGAAATCGGTGTGCCGGACTTCGTGGTCGTCTTTGTCGGTTGTGTAGTGGTAAGACTCAAGATTGCAAAACTCCGTTCGATAATCATCGCCGAATATTATGTGACAATTCGAATAATATTTTTCGGAGTCACGCACCAAATTGCTCAGAATTTTCAAATCTATTCTGCCGAAATAGTCCACCTCGGTGTCGGGAAGAATTTCCGTTAAGACCGGTTTCAAAAAATGCTCCACATACAAATCGGCGATATCTGTTCTGCTTTTCTTTATATACTTCGAGCAGAACTGCCATATGAAAAAAATCGGTATTATGGCATATTCATTGAAAAATAAAAATGCAACAATTGAAATAAATACTCCGATGGCTCCGATGTAAAACGGCTCCGTCACCTTGCTCTTCAAACTTGTTCGCACTCGCTCGAGCCGGCTCTTGGTATCTGGAGCGTTTTCCAGCACTTCAATTTTTTTTGAAACTTCCGGGTCCAAAAACCTTTCTCTATACTTCTTTCTCAAATAGCTGACGTTTCCTTTCCATAATTCTCTAATATAAATTTACCCGATAATCCATTGCAATTATCGAAAAGCCGGGAAATTTTACACGGATTTTACATTGCCTTGAAATTTTTATTTAAGGCGTTTTAGAAGGGGATATTTTAATGAATGAGACGGAGCGGGATGGTTCTTCGAATACTTCTGCCCAATTTTGTGTAGGGAATATGTATCAATATAAACAACGCTGTGTCCATAAAATATCTCGCCCAACCCCCATCGCAAATAAAAAGACGGTTGTGTTTTCACACTCGTCTCTTTGCTTTCCAAACAATTATCTCTCCACTTTCAAAAAATCTTCCTTTGTTATTCTATACATTAGCATTTTTATTTTCTCGCCCGTGAAGCAGTCTTTTTCGATTGTGTCGGCAGCGGGAGAATGCTTGAATCCTATTCGCTCCAATATTTTTTTGCTGTATTTATTGCGTTCAAAACATCCTGCCGTGATTGCCTCAAATGAATAATTTTCGAAGATGTACTCAAGGGCGAGGAGCATTCCGTTTTTGCCGTAGCCCATATTTCTGTATTCCGGAAAAACCCAAACTGCAAGGTCAGGGTCAATTTCGTCGGGACTTAGTCTTAGAACACCGACTTTTTCATTTGTTTTTATGTCGCGCACGGTCACCCAAAATTTAAATCTCTCGATTTCTATTTTCACAAAATCCGAAAGACTGTCGTCAAATTTGTAGTTGTAGCCTTTTTGAGTGTCGATGTCTTTCCAACATCTGTAAAAATCCGCCACATCGTCCGGCTTGTACGGCGCAAGGGCAATTGTGTCATTTTTTATTAGATACATCTTGTCACCTTTAATTCTTTTTTATAACTATAACTCCGGAGCAAAAAGAGATTTTTTGAAATTCCAAATCCGGAAAAGCTCTTTTCATTTTGTCAATTATAAAATATATTTCGTCGTGATCCCAAGAGTCGTGAAAATCAGTTTTGCATTTTTCAAGTTCATTTTCATTTTCAAACATAACGTCGCCGATAATAATTTTACCGCCGTCATTTAATCGCAAGACGAGTTCGTTTAAAAAATTTATTTTTGCATCGTCATCGAGATGGTGCAGGGAATAGGTTGCGACGATAAAGTCGTATTGTTCTTTTTCCAATTCTTTATTTAAGCCGTGTGAAAAATCTCCTACAAAAAGTTTTGCATTCGGCATTTTTTCTTTTGCAATTTTAACCATTGTTCCCGAAAAGTCTTGACCGTAGATTGTGCAGCCATTTTCGTAGAGCTTTTTTGTGAGGACTCCGGTTCCAAATCCAATGTCGAGAACAGTCGGTTTATTTTTTTCTGAAACAATCGCGAGAATTCTCGAAAGAACACTTTTGTATCCGGCAAACGGATATGAATTTTCATTGTTTGAAATTTCGACATCGATGTCGTATTCATCTGCCCACATGTCGAATCCTTTTTTATCAAGCATATTTTCTCCTTTTTATTAATTATATTTTTCTTTTTTCTATTGCGGCGATACGCTTTTCTCCGCTCAATGACGAAATTATAGATTTCTATTTCGCCCGCAAAAAACCGGTCGCCGTTACGGGTGGCGTGTGCGAGTCGATACAATTGTATATGCATCTATACGCGACGTAGCGGGACGGCATACGTTGTGACGTAAGGAACAACGATGTCCTCCCGCCATATATCAAACCTATACAATTTGGAACATCATCAACAACGCTGAGCTAGTAAAATATAGTAACAAAAACCCCAAACCAATTTTCGCAATGCGTGTTTTCAAAAACTTGTTCCATTCATTATCCCTCTTGGCGGCGATACACCTTTTTATCTCCTCTCACGACGAAATCATAGATTTCTGTTCTATGGATAAAAAAACTGGTCGCCGTTACGTGCGGCGTAAACAACACCAAACAATCAATAAGAATCTTACAACCCCCGCCGTATTTGCAAGGAATTTTCGATGAGAAACGCTTAGATGAAAGATTTTAGGAGCGAGACGTACAATACATCTATAGCCATAAGATATTTCATCCAAACTCATCCATAACCTAAATTTACGATGATATTTTGATGAGATGCGACGTAAACTCAATTTTTGATTGCGCAGGTGTGCTCATTTGCACTCCGAGCAATCAAAAATTGAAGTTTGCAAGCAGGTCGCAAAATATCACGCAAATAAAAACTACTTACTAATGATTTTAGACAGCAAATATCTCTCTTTTCCTACCGTCTTCTTCCCATATTCAATCGCTCCTACCGGACATTTCGCAATGCAGGCGCAGCAATGTGTGCAGTCGCCGTTCCATACCGGGTGACCGTCTTTGTATGTGATGTTATTGAGTACGCACACTTGTGCGCAAAAGCCGCACTTGATACATTTGTCGCTGTAGTAAAATTTTTTGTCCTTTGTGATAAATTTAAAGAAAAAGCTGTTCACGAGACCGGACTCAATTTTTCCAATCAAGTTCACCGATTTTTCAGGAATTTCTTTTCCGCTCTTAATATATTCGCCCGCTTTTATGATTTCGGCTTTTGCCGCTTCGACAATTTTTCGATTGGTTTCGTCGGAATCCAATTCAAAAAGCATCAGATAATTTTCGGGCATTTTTATCCCGTAGAGACCCTTGAAGTTGAGTCCGAGTTTTTCGGTGTTCGCCTTTATATATTTTATCGCATTTCCGAAAGAGTCGCCGTAGTTCATGACGACATAGATGTCGCGTGTTCCCTTAAATTCGCATTTTTGCAAATACTCCGACAAAAATCTCGGCACGCGCCAGCTGTATGTCGGGCAAACGAGCACAAAAGGTTTTTCAGATTTAAAAGTTTGCTTTTCGCCGTTTTTGATGAAGTGAAAGAGGTCGACCGCATCGTCCACCAAAATTTTTCTTAAATTATTCGCAATATATTCGCTGTTTTCGGTTCCTGAAAAATATAAAATCATAATTAGCTCCTTAATTTTATTCTTTCATATTATATACCCAATTTTAGGACAAGAGCATTGTGTGCAAGAGCCATAAGTAGGCAATGAACGTGCGTTCACATTGACTTTTTCGCTTTTATCTGTCATACTATATTCAGATAATAAATTTTGGGTGGTAGGAGGGGTATATTGAACATATTTTTAAAAATCAGTATTGTAATTTTATTCGGTGTCATCGGTGCAAAGATAGCTCGGCGCTCAGCAAATCGAACTTGCCGATGTTCGGCGGATTTTTAAGAACGGTACTCGACAACAACAGACCGTTAAACAAAGTCGTCTTCTCGGTTGTGAAAGACGAAGAGGTTCTAAATGACGCAATCGCTGCGGTAGAAGACATACTCGGTGACATGAGTAAACCGGGAGTCGGGCTGATGTTTGTCATGCCGGTTGACAGAGTTGTGGGCTGGACAAAATAAAGATGTAAAAAAAGAAGCGCTCACGAGGTGTGGGAGCTTTTTGTGTGCCGAAAACTATTTTCCAAAATTTACTTCGAACAGTTCTTCAATGCTGTCGTAGTTGTCGTTGTAGATTGTCTTTAATTCATTATTAAATTCGCCGTTTGAGTCGATTATAATTTCTTTTTTCATAGGGTCGAGCTCATATTTGAATGAGAAAATATTTTTCAGGTAATTTATATCAAAGTAAAGAGCGCCGTCAATAATTTTGGCTTCGCCCGGATAATGTTTTTTGTATTGAACTTCCGAAAAATCTTCGCCGGACAAAACGGCATAATAACTAATATTGTAAATCTGATTGTAAGTCATATAAAAATCCTGCGATTCAGGAAATGCACCGTAGAGAATTTCGTCGTCGCTGATTTTCTTTGTATAGTCCGTGATGAAGTCCAGCGCCTTGTCCGCCTTGTATTTGCCTTCTTTCCAAAACTTTACATATGATTTGTTAAGCTCGTCAATATTAAAAAGCCTTCCGTCTGGTGAGTGCACCGTTCCATATTCATTGCCGTCAATTGTGATTTTGTAATCACCTTCAGGATTCACTTCTTCTTTAACGTCTTCCGGCTCTTTTTCATCTTTTTGTTCGTCGATATCTTTAGTGTCTTTATCTTCAGCTACGTCATTTTTTGATTCATCGGTTGACGTCGTGTCTTCTACTTTGTTTTCGTTAGTTTTTTCGTAGCCCGGGTTTTTACATGCCACAAAAAGCAGCGAAAAAACAATCAGTATTATAATAGATTTTTTCATATAGACCTCCTAATCGATTCGGTTAAAATTTTTGCCAAGCAAATTTTTGAGCATATTTTTATTCTTCTTTGTCATAGCGCCGGAGAACGGAACTTCGTAAAGTAACTTCTTGCCGAGGTGAGAAAAAGCAAGATTCGCCTTGTTATTTTTTATGTCAATGACGAAATCCTCGACTTCATTCCAGGGCATTAGCACGAAATTGCCTTCAAAGTATTTGATATCTCCTTTTCATTTATACCCTTTTCGTTGAAATATAAAATAAAAGACCGCGCACTGTCCATGGTGTAATACAATTTGCTCAAAATGAGCTTGAACAAACCGGTCTTGACGTCGTTATTTTTTAGCGCAAACAGATAATTTTCATCGTCTTTAAAATTGTCCTTGACCTTTTCGGCGACTTCGTTTGCAGTGTTCATTAATAAACCCATAATAATCCTCCTTATTTAAAAATAAAAACTTCCGTTATATCTCTCCCCAGAACCTTGCAAATCTTGTATGCGGTTTCAAGGGTCGGGCTGATTGTGCCCGCCTCATAAGCCATGATTGACCTGCGCTTCAAATCCACCGCTTGAGCGAGCTTGTGCTGAGAAAGTCCGAGCTCTTTTCGAAATTCAGCAATTCTATTTTCAATCACAACATCCATATCAACAACCCCTTAAAATAAATTTATTCTGCATCTCTTAATTTTAATCTTTCTATAAAAATCTCATTCACAAATACACTCAAAAGCGCATACAATTTAAATATTGTATAACTCAAAATCTCCGTTGTATCAACGCCCACAACTCCGGACTGAAGCATTCCGAGTGCGATTATAATGAAACCGGAAACCAAAGAAGCCAAGACAAATGAAGAAACGGTGTGTTTAAGCTGTTTGTTTTTTAAAAGCTCGATTAAAATAAAAATCAAAACGAAAATTCCCACAACGATCGGCAGATAACTCGGCACTTCCACAAAAAACATAAGCACAAGTAAAATATAATAAAAAAATGCAGCTGCGTAAAACATATTTCACCTTCATTAAAAATTCATTCATCAAATGTTACATTTATAGTACATGTGATGTTACATTTATAGTACCATAAGTGAAATCCGGTGTCAATAGTTTTAATAAAAAAGCGACTTAAAAATTTTAAGTCACTTTAGATTTTTTTGTTAAAAACAAATGCAATTTTTAAAATTTTAAGAAATCGAGTTTATAATAAAAGCACGAATTGAAAACGAAAGTTTTGAGGGTGGTGCATTTATGCGCCACCCGTTTTTTTATATAATTTCGGTTTAGTTTACTCAACACTACTTGAGCTTATTCAACTCAATCTTATTTTAGAAAATTTCATTTTGGAAATAATTAAAATTAGCATTTATTTTCTATATTCATACTCATCAAAATTCTTTTTCATAAGGAGTTTCCATTCATCCAGCACATCCGCCAAGTCTGATATATCCATCTCTTCTTCAAGTACAAGCCTTTCTTTGCCTTCTTTGATTACAGTTATGAATTTTTTTTGAATCGCCTTGGTTCTCTCTAGAAGAGCATCTTCTCCAAGTAGTTCGAACATAGCTACCGAGTCAAGTATGGCTGCTCTGAATAGTGTATTCATAGATTCTCTGAGCTCCAACCGGGTAATTTCTTTTTTTGAAAAACTATTTATATCTTCTTTAAGCGAGTTAAGATTTTTTATTGATGAAAACAAAATTTCTTTCAAGTCCAATTTTTTTGCGGATATTTTTTCAATATGTGCAAGATGAGTCTCTTCATCAAGCCGCTCCTTCAGCTCCTCAGCTCTCCAAGTGAAGCAGTCGGGCTCATCGCTTTCTTCATACTTATTGTTTATAAAATTAAAACACTCGTTTTTATACTCAAGAAAGATAATCGCATGCTTATTGACTTTAGAAATATTGGCACCAAGCATATAGTTCTCGTCCGATGCTTTAAGTGTCTTAAGAACATCGTCCTTAGTGCATTTCTCTTCAACAAACTCGTAGCCAATGCTATTTAAGTAGATATCAAATATTTCTTTTGACTGCAGCATAGGACCTACTAAGTAAGTGCCTCCATCTTTAAGCAAGATATAAGGCAAGTTAATTGTCTTTGCAATCATGTAATCTTCAGTGTCAATGCCTTTTAAATACAAAAGATTTGCAATCGATGCGTAAGAGCAGGACGAATTAAAATGCATGTATTTCATAATGTCTCCTTTTCTAATTAATCCAAATACTTCAGTATTTCTTTCCACTCATTCACTAAATCATCGAGTCTATATCTCGCATTTGCGGGACTTGTCGATGGCAGCTTCACGCCTTCGAGTCCTAGATTCTTCTCGTGATACTTTTTATAATATTTATACGAAGTGCCTCCATTTAAAAATACTTCTTTAATATCTGCGCTTTCAATAATTTTGCTTAAATCCGATGCCACCACATTTTTTATGCTTGCATCGCTCGAGCCTATTATATCGCATTGATAGATGGAGTCATAGAGCGCAATTTTGTGCCTCGTTAAAAAGTCTTTGCGCTCATCAATATCACCGCTTAACTCTTCTTTAAACAGAACTTCCATAACGCGCCAAAATCTGTTTTGCGGATGACCGTAAAAGAAACCGTATTCACGAGTCTTGACTGATGGAAATGAGCCAAGAATCAAAATTTTTGAATCCTTTGTAAAGCATGGTTCAAGCGGATGAATTATGGTTTTGTAATTGTCTTTTTTATGCAAAAAATCACGTCCAATTGTAATATATAAAATTCATTGATATGGTTTAAATTATTGACGAACCACATCCACAATAACTAGTTCCGGTCTATTAAAAATCCGTGGCACCCTTGTGGATTCACGGGCAAGACCGCGGCTCACGATCATTTGTCCGTTCGGGAAGTCGTATTTGCCGCCGGCGTATTTCGGAAGCCAACCTTCGTCGGGAGCAAACACGCCGTTTAAAAAGGGAGGAAGTCTCCATTGACCGCCGTGTGCATGACCGCAAAGCACGAGATCGAAGCCGTATTTCAGGTAGCTTTCAATATAAGAAGGGCGGTGGGCGAGAAGGACTCTAAATAAATTGTCGTCTTTTTCTCTTTGAATTTCGTCAAGCTCCGAATAAAAATCTCCGCTTTTTCCGGTGAAGCGCTCCTTGTCGGGGTCGTTAATGCCGCTCAAGCTGATTTTTTGATTTCCGATCTCGACATCCACACTTTCTCCGTCAAGCACATAGATATTGTTTGCCCTTAGCCACGCGATCATTTCGTCTGAGTGGCGGCTCCAATATTCGTGGTTTCCGGTCACATAGTAGCACGGATATTTAGGTGCAACGGCTTTTAGAAATATTTTTGTGTTTGTGTCGGGAATAATGTCATCAAAAATATCTCCGCCCAAAAGAATTATGTCCGGTTTTTCTTTGTTCACCGCATCGATGAGCGTCTTTTGATTTTCGCCGTATTTGCAGGAGTGCAGATCCGTAACGAGCGCAATGCGAACGGGGGAGTCGATTTTATTTGATTCAATTTTATATCTCACAATTTTCAGCCGCACGTCAAATGCGGATAGCACGAGGACTAATAAGATGAGAAGGGCGGCGATTAATTTGTATTTTTTCTTTATTTTCATATATTGCTCCGATTCTATTTCAGAATATTTCCATAGTGGAACTATTTCTAAATAGGTTTATTTTTTAGAGTTTAATAAAACTGAATAATTTAATTATATAATTGTATTCCATATAATATATGGAGAAATTATAAGCGGTAATATATTAAATCATTAAGTAATGTTTTAATGATTACATTTTAATGAAATTTTATCAAATTGATTTAAAATATCTAAATTTCTATTTCTAAAATATCTAAAACATCATTTGGAATTACATCTATATATTTTTTATCATATATTTTTAAATAGAACTTCTTTATATCTGTATCATTTAAAATATATTTAACTTGACCGTTCGATGAAGCGATTTTAAAAATCTTTTCTATTTGATTGTCTTCCCAATTGCCTATATGGTTCATTGATTTTATTATTTCATGAGTTTGGGCAAATGATGAACTTTCATTTAGTTTATCTATCAAGTCTTCTTTTAAAATAAATTGTTCATCTTTATTTTTTCGCTCACTCTTCATTTCTTGCATGCATTCGGTGCTTTTTATTTCTAATATTTCATTTGCAGCAGTCCTTTTTATTATATTTTTTACTAAGACTTCTAAGTCAGAGCCCTCACTGTAATCAGCCTCTGCGAAATATTTAATTCTGTGTTCTTCCATCATCTTGAATACTTTGTTCTTCGAATTTGCGCCATACACGCCTATTGAGAAGCCACCATTAATAGAAACAAGTTTCATACATGGAATATCTGTGTCGCTATCTCCTATATAAACCATATTCCTGAACGGAACTCTTACTTCATCTTCGCTTATAAAATCATTTACTGTTGCATCATTTACGTTCAGAGCACCTTTTTTGATTCGAAACAAATATTGTGTTTTATTGGTATAATTTACGCATTGTGCCGGCCATACAGCTACACCGTCTTCATCATAATAAAATGAGCTGGCATAGATTTTTTTAAAATGTTTAGCAACTGTTGTTCCTTCAATCATCTCTTTTAATCCTGAGGAAATAATATAGTGTTCAACCAAAACGTCGTTTTTTTCACCATAATTATTAATTCTGTCAAACCATGTTTCCACTCCCGGATATAATTTCACCTCAGAGCCATATTCCATCAATGTATTTTTATTAAAAACATGTTTTCCTCTTGATTCTTTAGCCATTTTATACATCCAAGCTAAATTTTGGTCCATATCGTTTTCACGGGCTAATCCGTTAGATTCATTCCAAAAATTTTCAACTTCTTTCTTTAATGATTGTATGAAGCCTTGAGCTTGCATATCGTCAGGGGAAAGAGTTTTGTCGAAGTCATAGCAAATTGCTAAAACTGTTTTCTTGTCGATTATATTATTTGTCATTTAAATATCCTTTCTGTTTTGATAATTTGATTTTATATTAATGTAGACATTAGAATGTGTATTTATAATCAAGTCAAATTTTTTGATTATATTTATTAAATAAGGTTATTACATTATTTTGTAGTAATATTTTTTATATGCTAATAAATATTGATTATATTATTTGTCTACTATAATTATTATAACATATTTTTTTAATTTAAAAAAAGAAAAATATAGTATAGTTTGCCTTCTGATATAAAACTTAGTTAATCAATAAACTTATAAATTCAGAAGTACGATATATATTTGTGTATTGATTTATAAAATAAAATATAATAACTTGGAATGTCGGTTAAAATTTAAACACCTATAAAAGGTGCTACAATGACATGCACCCACAAACCCGGACAAAATAACCGCGTTTACTACACGGCTTGTAACCTGTACTCAACAGGTGACAGGCCGTGTAATTTTGTCTTTATTCTCTTGTTATTATACCAGTCAATATATTCTCTAATAGCACT